>JBCDHK010000354.1:0-4076 GCA_038750185.1 Pseudomonadota bacterium | reverse complement strand
TCGGTGAGGCGGTGGCGCACAACTACCGCTATGCCGACCTCGATGCGCGTCAGCAGGCGGTGGTGGATTTTGCGCTCAAGCTCACCCGCGCTTCCGCCGAGATCGAGGAGGCCGACCGCGACGCGTTGCGCAGCCATGGCCTCACCGACGAAGACATCTGGGATCTGGCCGCCGTCGCCGCGTTCTTCAATATGTCCAATCGGATGGCCAGTGCCGTCGCCATGCAGCCCAACCCCGATTACCACGCCCAGGGGCGCTGAGGTGAGAGCGGCTCTGGCGCTCCTGGCGCTGATCGGCCTGCCTGCCTGGGCCGCGCCGCCCGATCCCGGTGCGCCAGCCGGCGCCACCGCGACGCTGAGCCTCACCCGCTCCGGCGAACGTTATGCTCTACCGGTGGCGCGCTTTGGCCCGGAGGACGGCGGCACGCGCGCGCTCACGGGCGAGGTGGTGCGCCGCGCCTTTCGCCTCGATGACCCGGCCCTGGCCACGGCAGCCGTGATCGCGGGCTACCGCGCCCGGCTTATGGAGCAGGGGTTTGAGGAGGTCTTTTCCTGCACGGGCGAGGCCTGCGGCGGCTTTGATTTTCGCTTTCGTATCGATCTGCTGCCCCCACCCGCCATGGCGATGGACAGCTTCGACTTTGCCCAGCTTTCCATGCGCGGCGAGGGCGGTATCTGGCTCTCGATCCTGGTCTCGCGCGTGCTCGATAGCCTGCACATCCAGACCGTGGCCATCAAAGAAACCAACACCGCCGCCGCCATCAGCGCCAGCCCCGCCGCGCCGTCGCCTGAGGCGCAAATGGTGCTGGCCCAGGACCTGGAGGCGCTCAGCGCGCGCTTGCGCCGCGACGGCCATGTGCCGGTGGCTGGGCTCGACTTCGAGGTGGGCGGGGCTGCGCTCTCGCCGGGCTCTGCGCCGGCTCTCGAAGCCTTGGCGCGTCTACTCTCGCGCGATGCGACGCTCGCTGTGGTGATCGTCGGCCACACCGATACCGCGGGCGGCCTGGAAGCCAATCTGGACCTTTCGCAACGGCGCGCACAGGCCGTGCGCCGGGCGTTGATCGAGCGCGGCGTACCCGAAGCCCAACTCGATGCCGAGGGGGTGGCCTTCCTGGCGCCGCTCACCAGTAACGCAACCCCCGAAGGCCGCGCCCTCAACCGCCGGGTCGAACTGGTACTACGATGAGCATGCAGATACATGCTGTCTTGATCGGCTCCAGCGCGGCAATCAGGAGGGCTGCTCAGGCGCCTCCAGCACCTCCTCGACGACATAGAGCGGGCGCTGGCGCACCTCGATGGCGATACGCCCGACGTATTCGCCGAGCAGGCCAAGCGCGACCAGATTGAGCGCCCCCATCACCAGCGTCACCACGATCAGCGAGGCATAGCCCGGCGTGTCCACCCCCAAGACCAGCGTCTGCCCCACGATGAACAGCGCGAACAGCAGGGCGGCCAGCGCGATGGTGCCGCCGAGGTAGGTCCAAAGGCGCAAGGGCAGCGTGGTCGAGCCGGTAATACCGTCGAGCGCAAAATTCCAGAGCGACCAGAACTTCCACTTGGTGGTGCCGGCGGCGCGCGGCGGTCGTTTGTAGGCGACCGTCTCCTGGCGAAAGCCGATCCAAGAGAATAGCCCCTTCATAAAGCGGATGCGCTCGGGCAGGCGGTTGAGCACATCGACGGCGACGCGGTCGAGCAGGCGGTAGTCGCCCACATCGGCTGCGATGGGATAGGTTGAGAGCCGATTGAACGCCTTGTAGAACAGCCGCGCCGAGGCGCGTTTGAGCGCGGTATCGGAGGAGCGGTCGGCGCGCACGGCATTGACCACTTTGGCGCCGCGCTGCCAGGCGGCGATCATGGCGGGCAGGATTTCGGGCGGGTCTTGCAGATCCACGTCCATGGGCACCACCGCATCGCCTTTGGCATGGGCGAGCCCTGCGGCGAGTGCTGCATCCTTGCCGAAGTTGCGCGAGAGGCGCACCAGGCGCAGCCCGGGGCGCTCACGAAGGCGGGCTATAATTTTAGATGCGGTCGCATCGAAGCTGCCATCATCGACGAACACGATCTCCGAGCGCCCCCCAGGCCCAAGCGCCACGTGCGCTTCTTTGAGCGGCCCGGCGATGGCGTCGAGAAACAGATCGATGCTGTCTTCCTCATTGAAGACGGGCACGACGATGGACAATAGCGGTCCTGCGGTGGAGGTGGCGTCCACGAAGGGCTCCTGGCGCGTCTTAGAACACGAAGAGGCGGTTGACGATGTAGCTCACCGCCGGCACCAGCATCGCGGAGATCGTCAGCCGCGCCAAGTCCCCCCAATCGGTGAGGTGCGCTGTGGCCTCCAAGGCCAGCGCGCCAGCGGCGAAGCCCGCCAAGGCGACGCCGAGAAAGCGCCAGAAGGCGCGGGTATGGCGGGCGCTGCTCTGAAAGCTGAAGTGGTAGTGCCCGATATACGACACCCAGAAGGCCGCGACAAAGGCCGCTAGATTGGCCGCTTGCGCGGGCACGCCAAACAGCCCCGCCAAGACCAGCGCCACACTGAGATGCACCGCCGTCGCAGCCAGACCGACCGCGGCAAAGCGCAGGATACGTCCGACCTCCGATCGCAGGGCTGGGGTGAGCATGGGGGGCGGTGTCCAGTTGCCGGGGATGATGGTTAGGTTGCTATAGGCCTTTGGGGCGCGCGCGCTCAAGGTGGCAGGCCACTTTGCAAGGGCTGCCCGGGCCGTTAGCTTGGGATGCGACAAAACCGATAACAACAGGGGGGATGGCCATGGCCAAGATGGTTCACTCGATGATCCGCGTGCTCGATGAGGCGCGCTCGCTCGATTTCTATCGCCGCGGCTTTGGGCTGGAGGTTGCCGACCGGCTCGATTTCGAGAGTTTCACGCTGATCTATCTCTCCAATGCGCAAGCCTCCTTCGAGTTGGAGCTGACCGTCAACAAGGGCCAGACCGAGGCCTATGATCGGGGCAATGGCTATGGCCATCTTGCGGTTGTGGTCGAGGATGTCGCTTCTGAGCACGCCCGCTTCGAGCAGGAGGGCCTCAGCCCGCGCAAGCTGGTCGAGTTTGCGCCTGGGGGCGAGGTGATCGCCAAGTTCTTCTTTGTCGCCGATCCGGACGGCTATGAGATCGAGGTGCTCCAGCGCGGCGGGCGCTTTACTTGAGGCTCACTCGCCGAGCAGCACCAGCGCCTCCTTGTGCCAGGGCAGGGGTGGGGTGTGCTGTACCTCGCGCGGCGCCAGGCCGGAGCCGATCAGCGTCTCAGCCACAAGGCTCGCATGGCGCTCGGGAAAGCGGGGGTGAGCGAGCAACGCCCGGTCCCCATCGAAAAGCGCCAGCGTTGCTAGTTGTTGCTTGCCATAGGCGGCAAAGGTGCCGTCCCCCGCCGCCATCGCCTGCGCGGTCTCGGTATCAAGGACGGCCAGATCGAGTTGGTCGGTGGCCAGGAGACTGGCGATGCGTGCTGGGCCTGGGGCGCGAGCCACCCGGGCGCGTGATTTGGGCAAATGCGCGGCCAGTTCTTCAGCGGCGCGCTTGGCCAGAGCATAGCCCGCCGCATCGCCGCGGTGACAGCCCAGCAGCAGATGCTTGCGCCGATAGACCACCCACTGCTGATACGGGGTGTGGGCTGCCGCGGGCGTGGCCAGCAACAACCCGAGCACCGTGCGTCGCGGCAGCCTCGTCATTCGGCGAACACGTCTTCGTTGAGTACGGCGGTCACGACGTAGTTTGGCACGTCCACCACCTGTCCGATGCGCAGATCGACCGCCACCGAGGCCAGCACATAAGCCTGCTCGCGGGTCAGGCCGTGGGTGCGCACGATGTAATCGAGCATGCGTGAGAGCGCGTCGCGCGCCGCGACCATCAGGTCTTCGGACATGTTCTCAAGCCCCGCGATCACTTCGCTGTCGAGATAGGTGTGGGTCGGCGGGATCTCACCGGCGGGTTTGAGCGGCAGGCCGACGGTCTGGTAGAATTTCGAGGGCTCGATCGCCTTGATCTGCGCGCCGCCCTCGACTTCGGGGCCGGTGATGACAGCACCCTCGCCCTTGCGAATCTCAACTGAGAGCCGCACCAC
>JBCDHK010000353.1:0-4107 GCA_038750185.1 Pseudomonadota bacterium | reverse complement strand
TGGAGCAGGCGGTCGGCGCGGCCAAGTCCTGGCTTGGCGAGGCCATCCGCGCGGGCGAGCAACTCGGGATCGGCAAAGGCCGCGGCCCAGTCCACCACTTTCACGCGCTCTGGCCACCGGGCTGAGCCCTGCGCCGGGCCAGCAAGCGCCCGTCGATACAGGCCAATCCGGCGAGGATGAGTAGCAGTCCCACGCCTTGCACCCAGACCAAGCGCTCATCGAGCACCAGCCAGCCGAGGGCAATGGCTGAGGGCGGGATCAGAAACGTGACCAACATCAGATTGGTCGCCCCCGCCCGCGCCAAAATGCGAAAGTAGAGCCCATAGGCCAGCGCCGTCGAGGCCAGCGCTAAGGCGAGCACAGCGCCAATCACCTCGATGGGCGGTGGGGGCAGCGTCCAGGGCCGCTCGATGACAAGGGCCAAGGGCGCGAGCAACAGCGCCGAGGCCGTGACTTGTCCCGCTGCCGTGGCTTCGGGCGCGAGCCCCAGCGTGCGAAAGCGGCGGGCAAAGACGCTGGCAAAGGCATAGGAGAGCGCCGCCCCCAGCACCGCCAGTTGCGCGGGCACCGAGGCGCCCAGGCCATCCAGCGCGTCCCAGCCGATCATGGCCACCACACCGGCAAACCCGAGCCCCACGCCAAGAGCGCGCACCCGGGTGAGCGGCTCGTCCGAGGTCAGCCAATGCGCGACCACCACGGTAAAGATCGGCGTGGTGGCATTGAGGATCGAGGCCAGGCCCGAGGCGATCTGGGTCTGCCCCCAAACGATCAGCGTGAACGGGATGACGTTGTTGAGCACCCCCATGCCGATGAGCGCCGTCCAGGCGGTGCGCCCGCGCGGCAGGGCGATCCCGGTGAGCCAGAGAAACGCCCAAAGCGCGAGCGCCGCAAAGCCGACACGCAACACAACGATGGTGAGCGGCGGCAGCGCGCCGACAGCAATGCCGATGAAGAGAAACGAGCCCCCCCAGAGCAGCGAGAGCGCGAGCAGCATGGCCCAAGCGGTGGCGTCCATCGGTCGTGTCATGCGGGTCCTCCCTGGTGGTGGGGCCCTGCTTAGCGCCCGCGCCCGCGCCGCCCCATCCGTTTCTTGCGCGCAAAAGCGGCTCTGCTAGAACGCATCATCCCAGCAAGCAGGAGGACGGCCATGCGCGAGCTCGCGTTCGAAGAACCCAAAGCGGCGGTCATCGCCGGTCTCAAGGACGACTGGGAGATCGTGATCGGCATGGAAGTCCATGCCCAGGTCGCAACCGAGGCCAAGCTGTTCTCTGCCGCCTCGACCGGTTTTGGCGCCGAGCCCAATGCCCACGTCTCGCTGGTCGATGCCGCCATGCCGGGCATGCTGCCGGTGATCAACCGCGCCTGCGTGGCCCAGGCGATCCGCACGGGGCTTGGCCTGAAGGCGGCGATTAACCTGCGCTCGCAGTTCGACCGTAAGCAGTATTTCTACCCCGATCTGCCCCAGGGCTATCAGATCAGCCAGTTCAAGCACCCGGTTGTGGGCGAGGGCGAGGTCTTGGTCGACATGGAGCCCGGCATCGCGCGGCGCGTGCGCATCGAGCGCATTCACCTCGAACAGGACGCCGGCAAATCGATCCACGACATGGATCCGGCACTGTCCTTCGTCGATCTCAACCGCACCGGTGTGGCGCTGATGGAGATCGTCTCGCGCCCCGATATTCGCGGGCCACAGGAGGCGGCGGAGTATGTGAGGAAACTCCGCCAGATCCTGCGGTATCTGGGCACCTGCGACGGCAACATGCAAGAGGGCTCGCTGCGCGCCGACGTCAACGTCAGCGTCTGCCGTCCCGGGGATTACGAGCGTTTTCGCGAGAGCGGCGATTTCTCCCACCTCGGCACGCGCTGCGAGATCAAGAACATGAACTCGATGCGCTTTATCGTCCAAGCCATCGAGTATGAGGCGCGCCGCCAGATCGCCATCCTCGAAGACGGCGGCCAGATCGATCAGGAGACCCGGCTCTACGATCCCGGCAAAGGCGAGACCCGCTCGATGCGCTCCAAGGAGGAGGCGCATGATTATCGCTATTTCCCCGATCCCGATCTCTTGCCGCTCGAATTCGAGCAGACCTGGGTCGATATGCTGGCCGCCGATCTGCCCGAGTTGCCCGACGCCAAGAAGGCACGCCTGATGGCCGAATACGCCATCACCGAATACGACGCTTCGGTCCTGGCGGCAGAGCGCGCCAATGCCGACTTCTTTGAGGCGGTGGCCGAGGGGCGCGACGGCAAGCAGGCCGCCAACTGGGTGATCAACGAGCTGTTCGGCCGCCTCAACAAAACTGCCACCGCCATCGAGGACAGCCCGGTCTCGGCGGCGCAGCTCGGCGGTGTGCTCGATCTGATCGCCAACGGCGAGATCTCGGGCAAGATTGCCAAGGATCTGTTCGAGATCGTCTACACTGAGGGCGGAGACCCGGGCGAGATCGTCGAGGCGCGCGGTATGCGCCAGGTCACCGACACCGGCGCCATCGAGGCCGCCGTGGCCCAGGTGATCGCCGACAATCCCGAGAAGGCCGAGCAGGCGCGGGCCAAGCCCTCGATGGCGGGGTGGTTTGTCGGCCAGGTGATGAAGGCCACCGGCGGCAAGGCCAACCCGCAGGCGGTGCAAAAGAGTGTTCGCGAAAAGCTCGGGCTTTGACGTATTATGGCGATTGTGAGGCAGGGAGGGGCGCGTGTGTTTGCGGCCCCTGTCGGAGTGGGAGAACGTCATGCGTATCAAAGCCCGTACGGCTGTAGAGAAGGCGATGGAGCATATGAAAATTTTGTATGGTAATGAACGGCTTAGCGACCTTCGCCTGGAAGAAGTTCAGTACGATACGGTTGAGAACAAGTGGTGTGTGACCTTGGGCTTTGCCACGGGTAAGATGGTCAAGACCATCAAGGGCAACGTCAACTATTCACCTGAGACTGTCTATGAAGAGGACCGGGTTTATAAGACGATCTACCTCGACCCCGACGACGGCGAATTCGCCAAGATGGTGATGCGCCAGCGCCAGTGATCAGCGGCGCGGCGGCAGCGGTGTGGGATGGCCTGGGAGGGTGTCAGGCGGGGCGAACATGCCCCAAAATCGCCACATTTCATGTGGCATTCATGATACGCCGACTTCCGAGTGCGTTGCCAAAAGGCCGCTCACGCCTGAAGCGCAGGCCGCATGGCGGCGCTGCTGCGGCCTAGCGTCGCGCGCGAGGCTCAGTCGTCATCATCCTCCCCGTCGTCCTCGTCCCCGTCATCGTCGCTCAAGGCGTCCGCCGCCTTGATCGGCGCCGTCACCACCGCTGCACCCACGGTGGCCCCCACAGTGGCCGCCGTGCCCACTGCCGTCGCCGTCACATCGACCGCCGTATCGACGACCGTGGCCACGACACAGCCACTGAGCAGCAGCGCCAGGCCAAAGAGCGCCAGCGCCCTCACTCGCCCGGCGCCTTGAGCGACATGGCCAGCGCATGGATGCGCTCACCGAGCAGTTCCTCAGAGAGGACACGGTTGACCGCGCGCTGACGCGCCACGCGGCTTTGTCCGGCAAAGGCGGCAGACGTCATCACCAAGCGAAAATGGCTCTCACCCTCCTCGCGCCAGCCGGCGTGGCCCGCGTGGTGGTGGCTCTCGTCGATCAGCTCGAAGGCCTCCGGATCGAAGGCCGTTCGCAGTTTGGATTCGAGTGTCTCGGTCACTCCCATGACAAAATTCTCTCCCGTCAAGCTATCGACTGCAGCACAGGCGAACTATGCTTGTCAGTCCTAGTCCATGCAACACCGATACGCGTCTCCATGACCCAGCGCTCACCGTTCGATTTCGATGTCTCTGTCAGCGCCGCCAAACGCGCCCGTGCGCGCGGACGTGGACGCGGTATGTCGGGCGCGGTCGAGCACTCCACACGCCAGTGCGACTGGCCGGGCTGTACCGCCTGCGGCCAATACCGCGCCCCAGTCTCGCCCGAACGCCTCAACGAATACCACTGGTTCTGCCTCGAACACGTGCGCCAATACAATCGTTCCTGGAACTACTTCGCTGAGTTCAGCGATGAGGAATTCGACGCCTGGACCCGCGATGCCAACGCCTGGGAGCGCCCGACCTGGGATTTTCGC
>JBCDHK010000352.1:0-4121 GCA_038750185.1 Pseudomonadota bacterium | reverse complement strand
GTGAGCCATGTCTACGCCGCGCCCGAAGGCTGCGCCCTTGATGATTGCGAGGCTTGGGCCGCGGCCAACCCAGCGCTGGGCCAGTTTCGCTCGCTCAAGGACATGGAGACTTTCGCCGATCAGGCCCGCCGGCTGCCGTCCAAGGAGAACAGTTTTCGGTGGCTCTATCTCAACCAGCGGATTTCGGGCGTGGCCTCGCTGGTCTCGAAGGCCGAGTGGATGGCCTGCCGCGGCGACGTCGACCCGGAAGAGCTGCGTCACCTGCCGTGCTGGGGCGGGCTGGATCTGTCGCAGTCGCGCGATCTGACGGCCTTCGTGATGGCCTGGCAGTGCCCAGACGGCGCCGTGCTGGTGCGCTCGACGGCCTGGTTGCCAGCCAAAGGCCTGCGTGAGCGCGCCGAGGAAGAGCGCGTGCCCTGGCCAGCCTTCGCCAAGCACGGCGACTTGCGCCTGATCGAGGGGCCGGTCATCGATCCGCAGGTGGTGGCGACCGACATCCTGGAGCTGGTCGCCGGCCACGATCTGCAGGCCATCGCCTATGACCGATACCGGATCAAGGATCTGGAACGCGAACTGGAGCGCCTCGGCGAGAGCCTGCCGCTCGTCCCCCACGGCCAGGGGTTTCGCAATATGAGCCCCGCCGTCGATCGACTGGAGCGCCTTGTCGCGCTCGGTGCCGAGGGCGGGCCTGGCCTGATCCACGCCAACCAGCCGGTCCTCAACCTCTGCGCCGCTAACGCCGTGGTCGAGGCCGATCCTGCCGGCAACCGCAAGCTGACTAAGCCGAAGAGCCGCGGCAAGATCGACGCCATGGTGGCGCTCACCATGGCGCTCGGCGGCATGAACATGGAGCCGCCAGACGACGCCCCCGCCTCCAGCCCCTGGGACGAAGACCCGGATTTCACGCTGCTTGCCTAGATGTCAGACATGCGCTTCCTGGGCTTTGACATCGACATCCGCCGCGGCTCTGAGCACCGCAATAGCCTCTCGGCCTATGAGCGGGGCGACGGCCACGTCTTCGTCGAGGCCGGCAGCGAGAGCGAGGCGGGGCAGACCGTCACGCTCGACAGCGCGCTCTCGGTGCCCGCGGTCTGGTGTGCGGTCAATTTTCTTGCCGGCACGCTGGCGGCGTTGCCCATGGAAGTGCGCTCCGGCGACCGCGTCGAGGAAGACAATCCGCTGGCGCGGCTCCTCAACGACGCCCCCAACGACCACACCACGGCGTTCGATTTCCGCTTCTGGCTGATCGCCCAGGTGCTGACTTGCGGGCGCGGCTTCGCGCTCATCCGACGCAAGCGCAACGGCACGCCGGTCGAGATATTCGCCCTGGAGAGCCACCACGTCTCGGTGGACGAGGTGCTGGACGACACCCGCCCGAGCGGCGTGCGCCGGGTTTATCGTTACAACGCGCGTGGGCGGTCGCGGACTTTTGAGGCCGGCAGCATTGTCGATATTGCGTACCAGCTGAAGCCTGATCGGCTCAATCACTACAACCCGCTCCACCAGATGCGCGACGTGCTCGGCATGGCGCTGGCGGCGCGGGCCTATGGCGCGAAGGCGTTCCAGTCGGGTGGCGTGCCGCCGGTGGTGCTGGAGGGCCCGTTCCAGAGCGGCAAGGGCGTGATGGCGGCGGCCAATGACATCTTCAAGGCCATGCTGCGTCTGGCGCGCCAGAAGTTCCCGGTGCTGGTGTTGCCGGGCGGGCACAAGCTGATGCCGCTGGGCTTCAACGCCAAGGACATGCAGCTGGTCGAGTTGCAGCGTTACCTGATCGAAGAGGTGGCGCGGGTCTACCAGCTGCCGCCGGTCTTCCTGCAGATGCTCTCGTCCGTGACCTACGGCAACGCCGAGCAGCAGGACATGCACCTGGTAAAACACACCCTGCGCCGCTGGGTCGATCAGATCGAGGACGAACTATCGCTCAAACTGTTCGGCCCGCGCAGTCGGCGCCGCGTCGCATTCAACCTCGACGGTCTCTTGCGCGGCGACTTCGCTGGAAGAATGGCAGCCTACGCCCAGGCAATTTCTTCCGGTCAGATGACACCCAACGAGGCGCGGGCGCGCGAAGGCCGTCCCGCCCTCGATGGCGGCGAGCGGCTGATGATCCAGGGCGCCATGGTGCCGATCGATCAGGCCGCCCGCCCCGGGGTGGCGCCAGAGCCCGCCCCCGAGCCGGCACCAACCGACCAATCCGGCGACGATGCACCAGAAGAAGGAGAGAGCAGCGATGGCGTGTGAAGACGATGTAACCATACCCATTAAGATGGACATGTCCGAGGTCGACGCCCAGTTGGC
The DNA here is from genome assembly GCA_038750185.1 of Pseudomonadota bacterium. Taxonomy (GTDB): domain Bacteria; phylum Pseudomonadota; class Alphaproteobacteria; order Rhodobacterales; family Rhodobacteraceae; genus Thermohalobaculum. Next base: position 1,826 of record JBCDHK010000352.1, on the reverse strand, counting down.
GACGCTCAAGTCGGACCTTGAGAAACTCGCCGAGGCGACAGCTGCATTCAAGCGTCACGTCATCGAGGATCTGAAATGCATCAGCGCTGCGACCCGGGAAGCGACCGAAGCGATCAAGCAGGACAGCCAGCGATGACCGAACCCAACACGCCCTCCGAGACGACCGAGGTCCGCGGCGGCGGCGAGATCCAGCTGCGCATGGAAGGCGAGGCCATCGCCATCAGTGGCTATGCGGCGGTGTTCGATCAGCGCGCCGACATCGTCCCCGGTCCGGGCGGCATGGCCGAGGTCATCCGGCCTGGCGCGTTCGCTCGGGCACTGCGCGAGGGCCAGGACGTCGATTTGCTGGTGGCGCACGCCGGACTGCCTCTGGCGCGTAGCTCCAGCGGCACGCTCACGCTCAGCGAAGACGCCACCGGCCTTCGCATCGAGGCCACCCTCGACAGCGCCGATCCCGACGTCGCCCGCCTCGCCCCCAAACTACGCCGCGGCGATCTGCGCCACATGTCGTTCGGCTTTCGCGCCGTGCGCCAAAGCTGGCAGCAGGAGGAGGGTGACCGCATGCTGCGCAGCCTGGAAGACCTGGATCTGCGCGAGGTCTCGGTGGTGGCGCGCCCGGCCTACGGCGGCACCTCGGTCGCCCTGCGCTCGGCTGAAGCCGCCCGCGCCGCCGCTAGCACGGGATTTGACGGTGCCTCCCCACGTGCCTTGCAGGAGGCCGGCCACCGCCGGCGCACGCTGCAATTGGCGGAGGCACACCATGCAGGCACGCATCAAGGAACTGCGCGAGAGCGCCCGTAAGTATGTCGAACAGGCCCGCGAGGCCGATCAGGAAATCACCACAAACACCGACGAGACCCGCGCCGCGGAACTGACAGAGCGTTTCCATACGATCATGGCTGAGCACGATAAGGCCATGACCGAGGTCCGACGTCTCGAACAGATCGAGGCCGCCGAGGCCTTCGACAACGAGATCGATCCGGCCACCGAGCCGCCCCGCGGCGAACAGCGCTCCACCGGCACCCTGGCAGAGAACGCCCAGATCAAGACGCCGGCAGAAACCGAACTGCGGGCTTTCGAGGACTACCTGTCCCGCGGCAACGCCATGGCGCCCGAGTCGCGCGCGGCGCTGGAGGAGGTCCGCGCCCAGGGCGTGACTGGCAACGCCGCTGGCGGTTTTACTGTGCCGACCACGCTGGTGCCCGAGCTGATCACGGCCATGCGTCGGGTTTCGCCCATGCTCGATCCCGGCCTCACCCGCGTCCTGGTCACGGCCTCGGGCGAGCAACTGACCATGCCCTTCAACGACGACACCGCCAACGAAGCCACCCTGATCGGCGAGAATGTTGACCTGCCCGAACGCGACTTCGCTTTCGGCGAGGTCGTGGTCGCGAGCTACAAGTTCAGCTCTGGCACCGTGAAGGTCTCGACCGAGCTGCTTGAAGACGCCGCCATCGACATCAATACCATGGTTCTACAGGGCCTCAGCACCCGCTTTTCCCGCGGTGTCGGTCGCATGCTGACCAACGGCACGGGCGTCAACCAGCCCCAGGGTATCGTCCCCGCCGCGAGCGTAGGCGTCACGGGGGCTGCGGGCGCGATCACCTTTGACGATCTGATCGACCTGCAGCACTCGGTCGACCCGGCCTATCGCGCTGCGCCGACTACGGCCTTCATGTTCTCTGACCCGGTGCTGCGCGATCTGCGCAAGATCAAGAACAACGATGGCTACTACATCTGGCAGCCGGCCTCGGTGCAGACGGGTGCGGCGGCCACGATCCTGGGCGAGCGCTACGCCGTCAACCAGGCCATGGCCGGCACCGCGG
>JBCDHK010000351.1:0-4121 GCA_038750185.1 Pseudomonadota bacterium | reverse complement strand
GATGTCAAATGACTGGGGCGCCTGCCGCGGCGCCCTGGCCCTCCACTGAAGAGGCATCCCATGGCCACACCCACAGACGCCGCCGAGGGCGCCTCCGGCGGTCTGCCGCAACTGGACTTCACCACCTGGCCAACCCAGATCTTCTGGCTCGTGGTGGCGCTGGTCGCGCTTTATCAACTGATGACCAAGATCGCCCTGCCGCGCATCTCCTCGACGCTGGAAGAACGCGCCGATGCCATCGCCGATGATCTGGACAAGGCCGACGAGTTCCAGCGCCGCGCCGAAGAGGCTGAGCAAGCCTACCAGCACGCCCTGACCGACGCCCGCGCCAAGGCCCAGGCCATCGCCGCTGAGACCCGCGCCGAAATCCAAAAAGACGTCGAGGCCGCGACCGCCAAGGCCGATGCCGAGATCGCCGCACGCATCACCGAATCCGAGACCCGCATCCAGGAAATCCGCGACAGTGCCATGGCCAGCGTCGAGCAGGTCGCCGGCGAAACCGCTGTGGCCGTGATCGAGGCGATCCTGCCCGAGATGGCCGACGATACCGCCGCGCGCACCGCCGTTGCCGCGCAGCTGAGGTAGACCGATGTCCTTTCTCTATGACTCCAACATCGTCGTCGCCCTCGGCCTCGGGCTGTTCTTTGCCATCCTGTTCTACTACGGCGTCCACAAGCTGCTGTTTGGCATGCTCGATGCGCGCGCCGAGCGCATCCGCGCTGAACTCAACGAGGCACGGGCACTGCGCGAGGAAGCGCAGAAAACCTTCGCCGAGTTCGAGCGCAAGCAAAAGGATGTCGCCAAGCAGGCCGAGGAGATCGTCGAGAACGCCCGCGCCCAGGCGCATGAGGCCGCCGACAAGGCCAAAGCCGATCTGGCAGCTTCCATCGAGCGTCGCCTGAAAGCCGCTGATGAGCAGATCGCCCTTGCCGAACAGCGCGCCGTCAAGGAGGTGCGCGACAAAGCCGCCACCGTCGCCGTGGCCGCCGCGCGTCAGGTTTTGACCGAGCGCATCGGTGATGATCAGGGCACGGCGATGATCGATGCAGCGATCCAGGATGTGGGCCAGCGCCTACACTGAGGGCGCTTTGCGAGGGTGGTCTCACCCGCCAAGCCCGCATGTTGGTAGCGCACCCCGCACCCATCCCATAGTGACTTGCAACGCCCAGCACGTTCCACCGTGTTGGGCGTTGTCTATTGCTTGCCAAGCCCCGCGCGCGGACAAAGTATCTCCAAAGAAAGCCTACCGGCACCACCGAGGAGCACGACGGTATGCCACGGCCCAAATCCTGGCCAAGCCCCTGGCGCGAGGCGCTTCTAGCGCTGCCGATGGTGTTGCTTTTGCTCGTGGTGTGGCGCTTTGTCGTGCATGCGTGGGGACAGGGCGTCGAGGGCCTCGGCCCCGAGCCCGACCCCACCAACCGGCTCTATGAGGCCGCGGCTTGGCTTTCGACCCCGGCGATCTTCCTCCACATGCTCGCCGGCGCGGTGATCACGCTGCTGGCCCCGCTACAACTGGTCGGCGGGCTGCGCCGGCGTCTGCCGATCTTCCATCGCCTCTCGGGCTATATCGTGGTGGCAACGGCGGTCGTGGCGGCGATTGGCGGGCTGCTCTACATTGTGTTGCGCGGCACCGTCGGCGGCCCGCCCATGGACGTGGCCTTTGCCGGCTATGGCTTGTGCCTCTTGGTCAGCGCCGTCCAGGCAGCGCGCCACGCCCGCGCCGGGCGCCTGGAGATCCACCGCGAGTGGGCCCTTCGGACCTTCGTGCTGGCCATCGGCTCGTGGCTTTACCGGCTGCACTACGGGCTTTGGTACATGACGACGGGCGGGCTCTGGATCGAGCCTGAAACCTTCACCGGCGCCTTCGACCGGATACAACTGGTGGCCTTCTACGTGCCCTATCTGCTGGCGCTGGAGCTTTACCTGCGGGCCGGGCGCCGACGCCAGGAGCGCCGGGCCCTGCGCCTGGCCTAAGCCTCAGCGAAACGCGATGTTCTCGCGCGAGAGCTGCGAGACGCTGGTACAGCCCATCAGCTTCATGCCGCGCTCGATCTCGGCGTGCATCAGGGTGAGGGCGCGCTCGACACCCGCTTGCCCCGCCGCCGCCAGCGGATAGAGGTAGAAGCGCCCACCCCCTACCGCCTTGGCCCCGAGCGCCAGCGCCTTCAACACATGCGTGCCGCGCTGGACGCCGCTGTCCATGATCACATCGATCCGATCCCCCACCGCATCGACGATCTCAGCCAACTGATCGAAAGGCGCGCGCGAGCCATCGAGCTGGCGCCCACCGTGGTTGGAAAGCACGATCCCGGTGCAACCGATCTCGACCGCGCGCTTGGCATCCTCGACCGACATCACCCCCTTGAGGCAGAACTGCCCATCCCAAAGCTCGACCATCTTGGCGACGTCGTCCCAGTCCATCGACTGATCGAGCATCTCGGTGAAGTACTTGCCGATGGACATGGCGCCCCCGCCCATATCGACGTGCTCGTCGAGTTGGGGCAGCTTGAAGCTCTCATGGGTGACGTAGTTGATCCCCCAGCGCGGCTTCAGCACGAATTGGGCGAGGCCTTGGGCGTTCAGCTTCATCGGGATCGAAAACCCGGTGCGCAGATCGCGCTCGCGGTTGCCGCCGGTGATGGTGTCGACCGTCAGCATCAGCACGTTGACGCCGGCCTCCTTGGCGCGCTCCAGCATGGAGCGGTTGAGGCCGCGATCTTTGTGAAAGTAAAACTGGTAGGCTTGCGGCGTGGTCGGGTAGGCCTTGCGCACCTCCTCCAGGCTCACGGTGCCGAGCGAGGACACCCCGAACATGGTGCCGAACTTGGCCGCGGCGCCCGCCACCGCGCGCTCGCCGTCGTGGTGGAACAGGCGTTGCAGCGCGGTCGGTGAGCAGTAGATCGGCATCGCGAGTTTCTGGCCCATCACGGTGACCGACATGTCGATCTCCTGGACGCCGCGGAGCACGTTGGGCACCAGATCGCAGCGCTCAAAACTGGCGGTGTTCTGGCGGTAGGTGACTTCGTCGTCGGCCGCACCGTCGATGTAGTTGAAGATCGGGCCGGGCAGGCGCCGCCGTGCGAGATTGCGGAAATCGTGAAAGTTGTGGCAGGCGGCCAGGCTCATGCGGATCCTCCTTGTTTTGGCCTCGGTGGCGCCGCAGAAGCGGTGGACCACGGCCTCTCTTATCGGTGATTTTTAGACTGAACGGCGTGGGAGTCTCGTGTGAAACCGCTCCGTGCGGCGGTTTATCGCCGCTTTCTCGGGCAAAGCTAGGGGCAGATCAATCCGCCTCGCTCTCCCACTCGGCAATCTTTTGCTTGATGAAATAGCCCTCGGGCCGGGCCTTGGCCGCCAGACGCATCAACGCCAACGCCATCCCGCGGTGCTCTGGAGAGGTTTCGAGCACCATGGCCGCATCGCGTAGCACGTGTCCGTCGTCTCGGGATAGAAGATGGGTTTGAGTGCCAACGACAAAACTCTCAGTCAGCGCCTCAACCGCATCGCCCGCCAGTTGGGCTGAGGCGGCAGGCGGTGCCTGGTCGTTCTGTCCACGGCTGGGCGAGCCGAACAACGGCTTGCCATCGAAGTAGCGCGCACTGACCCGCTGGTTGGAGGCGGTAAAACGCTCGGAAAACTGCTGCTGGTTGGTGTCGAGGATGGGAACATCGGGGATTTTATCGGCGTAGCGCACCAGTCTCTTGTACTGGTAGTTGACTTGGTCGACCCCGCCTTCATCGGGATAGAGCGGCAGGCAGCGATTGATGGCGCGAAAGGCGCGCGCTTGGAGATACCCCAAGCTCTCGTTGGCCGATTGGATCGCGAAATCGAGCGCTGCCGCCTCGATGGTGTTTGGCAGGATCGAGAGAAAATCTTGGCGGATGTCATTGGCTATAAAGCGAAATCGGTCGAAGACGCGCACGATCATCGCGTCCTCGCCAAACGCGGCAGCCCATTTGGATAAGAAGAGGTCATAGTTGAAGTACGGCGAACTTTCGTCTTCGTCGATCAGGAAGGTCTCGATGGGCAGATCGTGGCCTGCACGCATTGCTGTGGAATAGAGCGAGCGGCGCAGCTCGGATTGCTCGCGCAGATAACAGACCACGCGGATTGTCGCG
>JBCDHK010000350.1:0-4130 GCA_038750185.1 Pseudomonadota bacterium | reverse complement strand
GCTACCGCGCGCCGGTCTACAACGCCAGCCAGGAGGTGCTCGATCTGTGCATCGAGCATGGCCTCGCCTACGACAGCTCGCTGATGGGCGACGACATCCCCTATCGCCTGGAGACCACGGCGGGCGGGCTTTGGGAGATGCCCGTCCACTGGGGCACCGACGACTGGCCGCCCTTCGCCCATTACGCCGAGATCGGCTATATGATGCCGGTCAAGGCGCCCTCCGAAGGATTGGCCGCGTTTTGGGAGGAGTTCGAGGCGGCCTACGAGGCGGGCGGGTTTTTCATGCTGATCCTCCACCCCTTCCTGACCGGGCGCCTCGCCCGCTGGCGCCTGGTCGAGCGCTGGCTGGAAGAGACCCTCTCTGAGCGCTCGGTCTGGTTTGCGCCCCTCGAAGACATCGTGGCGCACCTGGATGGGCTGACGGCGAGCGGCACCTGGGCACCGCGCCGCGAGCGCTTGCCCTATTTCACCAAGCCCGTCCTGTAGCGGCCCTCACGCCACACGCGATCCCCGCACCAATTCGAGGAGCCGCATCGCCTGGGCGAAGTCGGCGCGTTTGTGCGCGGCCTGTGCCGCCGCCTCGGCGTCCTCGCCCCACTGCTCGATGTTCCAGTCCTCGTCGAGGCGTGAGAGCGCCCAAGCCTCGGCCTCGTCGAGACGGCCGTGGCTGGCGGCAAGCCCGAGCACCAGCGAGCCGCTCAAGCTCACCAGATCGTAGAGCGCGGTCAGCTCCCAGACATCGTGTGCGGCCACCGCCTGCCCAAGACGCGCCAGTGCGGCGGCGTCCTGGGGGGCGAACATCACCCCCTCGACCGGCACGAGCCGCGCGCCGTAGGTCGCCTCGGCCCAATCGAGCAGCGGGTCCCAGCGTGCCCGCTGGCGCTCGGCCAGGGCCGGGGGATGGGGCGCGCGGTAGCAGAGCAGATCGGTCTCGCCATAGCCCGCCAGCATGGCCTCGATCTCGGCGCGTGCTGCCCCCACCCGGTCGATGGCGACATTGGCCGCGCGCGTGAGCGGCATGGCTGTCGGATCGACGTCCTCGCCCTGGGCCGACCACTCCGCCGCCAGCGCTTCGGCCAGTGCGTGCGTCGGCACCACCAAAGCCGCGCGCGCCGGGGTCTTGAGGGGGCGGGCGTCGAGGCAGAGCCCCCAGCCGCTCTCTGCCGCGACGAGGTGGACGTCGCTCCAAAAGCGTTTCATGGCGCCCCCACGAGCCGCGCCACCGCAGCGGGCACCTCTGTGTAATCCGAGACGACGGTCTCGGCCCCGCCTGCGCTGAGGCGGGTGCGGTCGTGATAGCCCCAGCCGACGCCAAGGGCGCGGGTGCCGGCCGCGCGGGCCATGGCCATGTCGAATTCGGTGTCGCCGATCACCACCGCATCACCGGGCGCCACCCCGCTCAGCGCCAAGCAGTTGAGCACCATGCCAGGGTGGGGCTTGGAGGGGGCGTCATCGGCGGTCTGGGTGGCGATGAAGCGGGTACGCAGGCCATGGCTGTCCAACAGATGATCGAGCCCGCGCCGTGCTTTGCCGGTGGCCACACCCAAGAGATAGCCGGCCTCATCGAGCGCCCCAAGACAGGCCAGCGCGCCAGGATAAAACGCCACCTCCGCCTCGGCCCCGCCCGCGGCCCGCAGCGCCTGAAAGCTGTCGCGATACCCCTCGGAGAGGCGCGCATGGGTGGCTGGGTCGGCGTCTGGCGCCAGCACCGCCATTGCCTGGGGCAGCGACAGCCCAATGATGGCGCGCACCGCCTCGCGGCTGGGCGGGGCGAGCGCGGCAGCCTCGAAGGCGCCCGTCATGGCTGCTAGGATCAGCGCCTGACTGTCGATCAGCGTGCCATCGACATCAAAGATCACCAGTTTCATCGCGCTCTCCTGCGCTGGGGGCTGCCCTCTCGGGCGCGGTCATGCCCCAGCCGCTCTGACAGCACAAGAGGCGCGCGCTTGCGCGGCGTTGACACTCTGGCAACAGCGCCGCAGGCTGGGCAAATAATCACAACAAGATCAGGGGAAAACGCCCATGAACGTCACCCAGGTCCTCAAGCTGAAAGGCTCGGCCGCCGTCGAGACCATCGCGCCAGAGGCCACCGTCGCCGAGGCCGCCGCACACCTCAGCCAGCACCGCTTTGGCGCGCTCGTGGTCAGTCGCGACGGCGAGAGCGTCGCCGGCATCCTCTCCGAACGCGATATCGTGCGCGGCATCGGCCAAGAGGGAGCGGCGGTGCTGGAGCGCCCCATCGCCACGCTCATGACAGCCCGCGTCGAGACCTGCGCGCCGGGCGAGGACATCGACCGGGTGCTCTCGCGCATGACGGCGGGGCGGTTTCGCCACATGCCGGTGGTGCGGGATGGGTGCATGGTCGGGCTGCTCTCGATCGGCGATGTGGTCAAGGCGCGCATCTTCGAGATCGAGGAGGAAAACGAGCAGATGCAGGCCATGCTGCACGGCTGAGCTGGCGCGCGCGTCCAGGTTTCGCTTGCTCGCTGGGTAATAATATTGCTAATGCGGCGCCGTCGCGGGGCCACTGCGGCGGGAGACGGCTGCGGTGGAAGACCGCGGGGAGACGGCGGGGAGACCGACGTGCGTACAGGGCTGTATCCGGGCACCTTCGATCCGGTCACCAAGGGCCATACCGACATCGTGCGCCGTGCGGCGCGGCTGGTGGATCGGCTGGTAATCGGGGTCGCGATCAATCGTGACAAGGGGCCGTTGTTCACGCTCGATGAGCGCGTGGCGATGATCGAGGCCGAGGTGGCGCCCATCGCTGCGGCGACGGGGGTGCTGATCGAGGCGCGCCCGTTCGAGACGCTGCTCATGCAGTTTGCCGAGGAAGTCGGCGCGCGGGTGATCGTGCGTGGTCTGCGCGCGGTGGCCGATTTCGAGTATGAGTTTCAGATGGTCGGCATGAACCGCGCGCTCAACGACGACATCGAGATGGTGTTTCTCATGGCCGAGGCCGAGCACCAGGCCATTGCCTCCAAGCTGGTCAAAGAGATCGCGCGCATGAAGGGCGATGTCTCGCATTTCGTCTCGCCCCAGGTCGAGGCGGCGCTGAAGGCACGCTTTGGCTGAGGCGCCTGCGGGCTGCGTTTGACCCGGCCCGCGCGAGCGGTTAGGCACGCTGTCGAGCCCATTGAGCGGGCCCAATGAGCGGAGGAAACCCATGCTCAAGACCGTCTGGATCGCGGCCGCCCTCCTGGCTGTGCTGACCGCTAAAGGATTTGCCGTGGAACTCAAGGACCCCGAGAACACGCTCGTCATCGAGCTGAAAACCGGCAAGGTATATGTCGAGATGCTGCCCGATGTGGCGCCCAAGCACGTCGAGCGCATCAAGGAACTGGCGCGCGAGGGCCAATACGACAACGTCGCCTTCCACCGCGTGATCGAGGGCTTTATGGCCCAGACCGGCGATGTGCAATACGGCGACATGGAAGACGGCTGGGGGCGCGGCACGCCGGGCACCGGCGGCTCGTCCAAGCCCGATCTGGCTCAGGAGTTCTCCAAGGTGCCCTTTGCCCGCGGCACGGCGGGCATGGCGCGCACCCAGGATCCCAACAGCGCCAACTCGCAGTTCTTCATCATGTTCGAGGAAGGCTCATTCCTGAACGGCAACTACACCGTCTGGGGCCAGGTGGTTGAGGGCATGGAGCACATCGATAACATCAAGCGCGGGCGTGGCCAGTCGGGCTCGGTCGACGATCCCGACCGGATGATCTCGGTGAGCGTTGCCGGCGACGGCTGAGCCTTGCCTAACAGGACGATGGAGCGGGGGATCGACCCCCGCTCTCTCGGGACCGCGGGGGCGGTCCGGCGCGTGGGGCTGGCGCTCTTCGCAGGCCCTCAACCGGTGTGAGCGATGTGGCTGTGGTTGTTCGCCTTTCACACCTTCGAGCCCGGGGGGACCTGGGCGTTGGCTGAGCAGGCACGTACCAGAACACCCACAGGCCGGGCTTTCTTTGCGCCCCTTTCCGTTCTAGATCGCGTGGCATGGACCTTGATGCCTTCGACTTCACCCTGCCCGAACACCTGATCGCGCTCCGCCCTGCCGTGCCGCGCTCGGCCTCACGCCTGTTGCTCGCCCAAGGTGAGCGCACGCACGATGCCCAGATTACCGATCTGCCCGAT
>JBCDHK010000349.1:0-4154 GCA_038750185.1 Pseudomonadota bacterium | reverse complement strand
TTTCTTGGGGGTGCCGCCTGAGACGACAGGGAGTTTCGCCAGACTAAATTCCGCTTTTTATTGAGCTACTTAGCCAAGAAACAAAGCGGTGTTTAGTGGTGCTGCCGGAGAGATTTGAACTCTCGGCCTCTCCCTTACCAAGGGAGTGCTCTACCCCTGAGCTACGGCAGCATATCATTCCCGGTCCAGTTAGCCTTGGGCGAGGCGGGCTCGGGAAAACTTCAGTTCGAAAACACCTAGCTTCCTAGCTTCGCTCCTTCCCAAAGGAGCGCTGTCCCATTGAGCCGCAGCAGCTTAACGTCTTCCAATGCGGCTATCCACTCTGGTGCCGCAGGAAAATGCAAGCAAGATGGCCACCATCCTTTTTCCTGTCTCTACACCACCGATCCACCTGTTGCCAAGAGTGCATTCTACTTCCAAAGTGTGGAATTTTATTATCACAGAATAGAGTATTTATGGCAGAATAGCGCTTAATCCACGCTTAACTCGCAAATCCATTAACTACAAGAGCGCATCACCCACAAAATTCTGCGGTGGGTATTGCTCAAGACCTGCACCAATGCAAGAGCAAACTGGACCTGGGTTGTCCAAGCCGTTAGACCTGCCGCGTGAGTGACGAGACACCCCCCGATCAGCCCGCCGCGACCCGCAAAGCCCGCCTCGCCCAAGCCCTGCGCGACAATCTGCGTCGGCGCAAAGCCCAAGGCCGTGCCCGCAAAGATAGCCAACACCACCACAACGCCCAAGACGACCGCGATCCCCCACAGACAGGTCCGAAAACAGGCCCGCACAAAGGGACGCCCAACAACAAAAGCTGAGGACAGTGAGCATGGACCGCATCAGCATCCAAGGCGGCAGCCCCCTGCAGGGCACCATCGCCATCTCAGGCGCCAAGAACGCCTGCCTCGCACTCATGCCAGCGGCGCTCCTGAGCGAGGAGCCGGTCACGCTGACCAATGCCCCGCGTCTGGCCGACATCCGCACCATGGTGCATCTGCTGAGTTCACTCGGTTGCGAAATCGCGCCGCTGCGCGCCAATCAGGTGCTCGCCATCAATGCCGCAGGCGATCTGCTGGAGACCGCCCACTACGATATCGTGCGCAAGATGCGCGCCTCGATCCTGGTGTTGGGGCCCTTGCTGGCGCGCACCGGGCGGGCGCGCGTCTCATTGCCCGGAGGGTGTGCCATCGGCGCGCGTCCGGTGGATCTGCACTTGGCGGGGCTGGAGAAGATGGGGGCGACGCTCGATCTCTCCGATGGCTACGTCCACGCCAAAGCACCCTCGGGCCTGAAGGGAGCCATCATCGAGATGCCATTGGTCTCTGTGGGCGCGACGGAAAACCTGATGATGGCCGCCACACTGGCGCGCGGGACCACGGTGTTGCGCAATGCCGCGCGCGAGCCCGAGATCGTCGATCTCGCCACCTGCCTCAGCGCCATGGGCGCGCGCATCGAGGGCGCGGGCACGGCAGAGATCGTCATCGAGGGGGTCGAGCGCCTGGGCGGGGCCACCCATGCCGTGCTCGCCGATCGGGTCGAGCTGGGCACCTACATGATCGCCCCCGCCATCGCCGGCGGCTCGGTGACGCTGGCGGGGGGGCGGCGCGATCTGGTCGGATCGCTCACAGAGTGTCTCGACGCCGCGGGCGTGACCATCGAGGACGTGCCTGCGGGCCTTTGCGTCTCGCGCAACGATACCCCCTTGCGCGCACTCGACATCGTCACAGCGCCCTACCCCGGCTTTCCCACCGATCTACAGGCGCAGATGATGGCGCTGCTCTGCTTAGCTGAGGGAGAGAGCACCATCGATGAGCGCATCTTTGAGAACCGCTTCATGCATGTGCCCGAGCTGGGGCGCATGGGGGCGCAGATCGAGGTCAATGGCGGCATGGCGCGCATTCGCGGCGTCGAGCGATTGCGGGGGGCGCCGGTGATGGCAACAGACTTGCGCGCCTCTGTCAGTCTGATCCTGGCCGGATTGGCCGCCGAGGGCACCACGTTGATCAACCGCGTCTACCACCTCGACCGCGGCTATGAGCGTGTCGAGGAAAAACTCGGCGGCGTCGGAGCGACTATCGAGCGCCTCGGAGAAGAGGCATGAGCGAGGATGCCCGCTTTGAGGATGTGCCCGGCGGGGCGCGTCCGCTGCGTCTTAAGGCGGAGACGGCGGAGGATCTGACGGTGCTCTCCAGTCTGCTCCAAGACGCTGTCGGGACGGCGGGTGAGATCGTCTGGGCGCGCGGTCGTCAGCGGCTGGTGTTGTTGCTCAACCGGTTTCGCTGGGAGGATGTGCCTGCGGCTGAGCGGGCGGGGCGTTCTTTTGAGCGGGTACAGGCTGCACTGACCATCGAAGCGGTGACGGGGGTGCGCGCCCGGGGGCTGCCGCCTGGCGAGCCGGAGACGGTCTATTCGCTCTTGGCGATGGCTTTTGAGGCTGGAGAGGACGGCGCGGGGACGCTCGTGCTGACGCTGGCGGGCGATGGCGCCTTGGCGGCTACTGTCGAATGCCTTGACGTACAGTTGGCCGATGTGACCCGTCCTTGGCAGGCACGGGCAAAAAATGCGCCAAGCCACGACGCCTGAAAGGGTTTTATCTGGCATCGCCCGCGTGCTGTGGGCGGACGCCACGGGGGCCTGAGGCGGCGCCGACAGAACATCGAGCACGACACCCTTCTGATCGACCACCCGCCAAGGCCCGGTGTTTCTCGCCGTTGGTCGCGATCACGACCTCGTAGGGGGGCCAGTTGTCGCCCGCAGCCGCCAGTCGACAGCGGATCTCGGCAGCCCATGGCTGAGCCCCATTGGCAGATAGTCTCGTCGCAGACGACGATCCCACGCTCAGTCAGCATCTCTTCCAGCTTGCGCACGCGCAGCAGAAACCAGGAACAGGGCCAGATAGCCCGGGCGAGCACCACTGCACGAATGGCGGCGCTGTTGGGTGCTGAGGGGGAGCGGACGCTCAATGAGCACAGCCTTTGGGCCGCATTCAGCGCATCATAAGATCATTATTGCGTCAGTCGCCTAGATTTATCGCTGAAATTTTATTCAATTAGTATTTTATGCCAAGATTATAGCCGGAAGCCCTTGAGAACCTACCGCACCGCAACACTGCTTAACAGGTCCTTTCGTCAGCCCTCATCCGATACGAGGAGTGATCCCATGCATCGTCGTTCCATCCTGAAGGGCCTCGGCGCCACCGCGCTCAGTGCCGCAGCCTCGACCCTGCCCGCCCCCGCGCTGATCCGGCGCGCCCATGCCGCCGACACGGTCAAGATCGGCTGTTTGTTTTCGTCCTCGGGCACCATGGCCAATATCGAGGGCCGCTTGAACTACGTCGCCCAAATGGCGGCTGAGGAGATCAATGCCGCGGGCGGTGTGCTTGGTAAGACGGTCGAGGTGGTGGTGACCGATCCGGGCTCGGATTGGCCGCTCTATGCCCAGCTTGGGCGCCAGTTGATCGCCCAGGACGAGGTGGCGTCGCTCTTTGGCTGCTGGACCAGTGTCAGCCGCAAATCGGTGTTGCCGGTGGTCGAGCAAAACGATGCGCTGCTCTATTACCCGCTCCATTTCGAGGGCGAGGAAAATTCGAAAAACGTGGTCTATCTCAACTCGCCCCCCTCCTCCTCGGTGCTGCCCGCAGTCGAGTATCTGATGGGCGAGGAGGGCGGTGCGGCCAAGCGCTTCTTCATGCTGGGCTCGGACTATGTCTGGCCGCGCACCATCAACCAGCAACTCAAAGGCTACTGGAGCCAGAAGGGCTTCGAGCCCTCGGCCTGGCGCGAGGAGTATGTCCCCGTCGGCCACTCCAACTTCCAGACCCTGATCAACGAGATCCGCAGCTTTGCCGACCAACCCGGCGGACAGCCCATCGTGGTGCTCACCGTGGTCGGCAACTCGATCCCGGATTTCTTCCGCGAGTTCATCAATCAAGGCATCAGCGCCTTCGATGTGCCGGTGCTGGGCCTGGATGCGGTCGAGGCCGATTTCGAGGGGCTGGATACGGCCCCCCTGGTCGGCCACCTCAACTGCTGGGCCTATCTGCAAAACGCCGCAGGCCCGGCCAACGAGGCCTTCCTGGCCAATTGGGCGGCCTATGTGGAGGCCAATTCGGTGCCCTTCCGCCCCGATGTCGCCATCGATCCCATGGTCTCGAC
>JBCDHK010000348.1:0-4184 GCA_038750185.1 Pseudomonadota bacterium | reverse complement strand
TGACCCACCTCGGCATCTCCTCGACACCTAAACCGCTGATCGAGGCGGCCGAAGCCTTCGGTGCCACCGGGCTGCAGCGCCTCGTCAAGGTCGAGCTGCCCCACGCCGCCCCCCAGATCATGGCCGGGCTCAACCAGACCATTATGCTCTCGCTCTCGATGGTGGTGATCGCGGCGCTGGTCGGTGCCGACGGCCTCGGCGTGCCGGTGGTGCGCGCGCTCAACCGCGTCGACACCGGGCTCGGCTTTGAGAGCGGGTTTGTCATCGTTGTCCTCGCCATCGTGCTCGACCGCCTCGTGCGTGCGGAGGGCCGCTCATGAGTACGCCTGCGGTCTCTTTCGACGACGTCTCGATCATCTTCGGCCCCAAGCCGGACGCCGCCCTGGCGATGGCCGACAAGGGCGCCACCCGCGAGGAAATCCAGGTCGAAACCGACCACATCCTCGGCGTCCACGGCTGTTCGCTCGACATTGCCCCCGGTGAGATCGTCGTGCTCATGGGCCTCTCGGGCTCGGGCAAATCGACGCTGCTCCGCGCCGTCAACGCACTCAATCCGGTCAGCCGCGGGCGCGTCCTGGTGCAAAGCGGCGACAAGACCGTCGATGTCGCCAAGGCGTCGGGGCGCGTGCTGCGCCGCCTGCGCCGCACTGCGGTCGGCATGGTGTTTCAGCAGTTCGGCCTGCTGCCCTGGCGCACCGTGGCCGAGAACGTGGGCTTTGGCCTGGAGGTCGCCGGTGTCTCCCGCGGTGAGCGCGAGGCGCGTGTGCGCACCCAGCTCGATTTGGTCGGCCTTGGCGGGCGCGCCGAAGCCCTCGTCGGTGAGCTATCAGGGGGCATGCAACAGCGCGTCGGCCTTGCCCGCGCCTTTGCCACCGAGGCGCCGATCCTTCTGATGGACGAGCCTTTCTCCGCCCTCGACCCCCTGATCCGCGCGCGCCTCCAGGACGAGTTGCTCGATCTGCAAGACCGTCTGAAGCGCACGATCATCTTCGTCAGCCACGACCTCGACGAAGCCTTTCGCCTCGGCAGCCGCATCTCGATCATGGAGGGCGGGCGCATCGTCCAGACCGGCACGCCGCGCCAGATCCTACAGGCCCCGGCCAACGGCTATGTCTCGGATTTTGTGGCCCACCTCAATCCGCTGCGTGTGTTGCGCGTGGGCGATGCCGCGCGCACCGAACCCCCGCCCGAGCACGCCCCCGAGATCGCCGCCACCGCAACCCTCGACGAAGCGATCCGCGCTCTCGACGGCGTGCCCGCGCTCAAGGTGGTAGGCGAGGGCCGTGCACCCGCCACCCTCAGCGCCGCCGATGTGCTGCACGCCCTCGCCCCGCGCGATGGCAGCGCGTCGGGCTGCGACAGTCCTGCGCATGTCGCTCCCGAGAGCGCGGATGTCGCACCGCTTCCAGCCACTGCCGAGCCAAACCGCGAAAGCTCAGGGCAGATGTAGCCGCCTGGGAGAGAGGATCGCGCCATGAAAACCCACGCCCGCGCCGTTGTCGTCGGAGGGGGGGTCGTCGGCGCCTCCGTCGCCTATCACCTGGCCAAGGCCGGCTGGAGCGACGTGGTCCTCCTGGAGCGCGATGAGCTGACCGCGGGTTCGACCTGGCACGCGGCGGGGCTGTTGCCGCTCTTCAACATGTCCTATGCGGTCAGCCACATCCATGATTATTCGGTCAAACTCTACAAGGCGTTGGAGGATGAGACCGGGCTCGATGCCGGCTTCTCAGTGGTCGGCAACCTGCGCATGGCCCAGTCCAAGGCGCGCCTGGACGAGTTCATGCTCTATGCGGCCACCGCCGAGACCGTGGGCATTCCCTTCGAGTGGCTGAGCCCGGCTGAGATCAAGGCGCGCTATCCGCTGGTGCGCACCGAGGACTTGGTCGGCGCGATTTATCACCCGACCGACGGCTACATCAATCCGGCCGACGTCACCCAAGCCATGGCCAAGGGCGCGCGCCAGCGCGGGGTCGAGATCGTGCGCCGCGCTCAAGTCGATGCGTTTGAGCGCGCGGGCGACGAGTGGATCGTCAAGGGCCGGATGATGGTGGAGAAGGGCGGCAATCTGGTCGCCTCCGAAGAAGATTTCGCCATTCGCTGCGAGCATGTGGTCACCGCCACCGGCAACCATGCCCAGCGCACGGCGGCGATGGTGGGGTGCTACCTGCCCGCGATCCCGGTCGAACATCAGTACATCGTCACCGAGCCCGATCCGGCGCTCGTCGAGTGGCGCAAGCACCACGGCGAACACCCGGTGCTGCGCGATGCCGATGCCAAGTGGTATGTGCGCGAGGAGCGCGGCGGCTGGATTTTGGGGCCCTATGAGCGGGGCGCGCCTGCCTGGGCCGTCCACGGCGTGCCGGAGAATTTCCGCGCCGATCTGTTGCAACTCGATCTGGAGCGTATCGAGGAGGAATACGCCTCCATGCTCCACCGCATTCCGTCCTCCGAGCACTGCGGGCTCAAGGACGACTACAACGGCCCGATCTGCTACACGCCCGACGGCAATCCGCTGGTTGGGCCTGCGCCTGGCGTGCGCAACTTCTGGTTTGCCGAGGGGTTTTCCTTTGGCATCACCGCGGCGGGGGGTACGGGGCACTACCTTGCCCAGCTGATCACCGAGGGCGAGGCCGAGATCGACATGTGGTCGCTCGATCCACGCCGCTTCGGCGCCTGGGTCAATCGCGAATATGCCGCGCGCAAAAACGAAGAGGCCTACGAGCACGTCTATATCCTGCACCACCCCGACGAGGAGCGCCCAGCCTGCCGGCCGCTGCGCACCGCCCCCGCCTATGAGCGCATGAAGGCCAAGGGCGCGCAGTTTGGCCAAGTCAACGGCTGGGAGCGGCCCAATTACTACGCGCCAGCAGGCTTTGACGACCACGACAGCCGCTCGTTTCGCCGCGGTGGCTGGTGGGAGCATGCCCGCAAGGAGGCTGAGGCGATGCGCTCGGGCGTCGGGCTGTTCGATGCAACCGCATTCACCAAGCATACCGTCAAGGGGCCAGGCGCGACGGCGTTCCTGGACTGGCTGACCTGCAACAAACTGCCCAAACTGGGCCGCATCAACCTGACCTATGCGCTAACCGGCGCGGGCACCGTGCGCTCCGAGTTCACCATCGTGCGCCTTGGGCCCGACAGCTATTATCTGGTCTCGGCAGGTGCGGCCCAAGCCTATGATCACGATTTCCTGGTCAAAGCCGCCGAGGACAAACGGTCCGAATTCGGCTGGATCGACGTCCAAGACGTCACCACGCAATGGGGCGTGTTCGCCATCGCGGGTCCGCGCTCGCGCGATCTGCTGCGCCCGCTCATCGTCGATGCCGATCCGGCGACGCGCCTTGGTAATAAGCGCTTCCCCTGGCTCTCGCACGCCAAGCTCGACCTCGGCATGGTGCCCACAATGGCCATCCGCGTGGCCTACACCGGCGAGTTGGGCTGGGAGATCCACCATCCCATGGAGATGCAAAACCACCTGTTCGACAAGCTGATGGCGGTGGGCGAGGACGTGGGCCTCACGCTCTGCGGGGCGCGCGCGCAAAACTGGCTGCGCCAAGAAAAAAGCTACCGCGCGTTCGGCTCGGATCTGGGCCGCGATGCGACGCCGCTGGAGAGCGGGCTGCACCGCTTTGTCGATATGAACAAGGAGTTCCACGGCAAATACGCCATGCAGCAAGCCGGCATCCGCGCCCAATGCGTCACGCTGCTCATCGACAGCCCGGCGGATGCCGATCCTTGGGGGCGCGAGGCGCTGGTGGTCCCAGCCAACGGCGCGCCAGCGCGCACGGTCGGGCGGCTGACCTCGGGGGGCTATTCGGTGGCTTTTGGCAAGTCGATCGGCATCGGCTATGTCGAACCCGAACTGGCGACCGAGGGCCAACAGCTTCAAGTGCGGATGTTCCGCGATCTCTACCCGGCCACGATCTGCGCCGAGAGCCCCTACGATCCGACCAACGCCGCCATTCGCCTGGATGGCTGAGCCAGGCCTGACGCGGGGCGCAGACGCAAAAGCCCGGAGCGGGTGAAACGCTCCGGGCTGGAAGACGTGCTCGGTGTGAGGCGATTAGTTGGTGCCGATAGCCTCGCCCACGGCCTCCATGGCAGCCTCTGCGCCCTCGGCAACGCTCTCAGCCGCGTCCTCGGCCATCTGACCGGCCTGTTCGAGAAGCGTCGGCTCGGTGGCC
>JBCDHK010000347.1:0-4187 GCA_038750185.1 Pseudomonadota bacterium | reverse complement strand
GGTTTGTCTTGGACCGTCATATCGGGGCCTCGGCCATGCGGCGGTTGATCAGCGAGACGATGAAGGCACCGGCATCCTTTTCGATCTGCTCGGGGGGCGCTTGGTACTTTTCGGCGAGCGTTGCGACGATCTCGGCAAAGGGGCGCCCGTCGACCTCGGCCAGGATGGCCGCGCCGATGGCGTCGAGCTTGACGGTGCGCTCGGGGGCGAGCAGCACCCAGGTCTGGCGCACGGTGTCGAATTTGGTGCGTACACCGGTGAGCAAGATGGGGCGGGCGTCCGGGGCGAGGCTCATGCCGCGGCCTCGACCAGCAGTCCTTGGCCTGGGCGCCAGGCGCCCGGGGGGATGCGGGCCGGCGCGACATAGGCCGAGTGGAGCGCGTCCAGTTGCGACCAGAGCACGTCGGTCTTGAAGGTAAGCGCCGCCGCCGCGGCGTCTTGCTTCTCGGCGGTGTCGGCATGGTCGAGCACCCAGGACAGCCCAAAGGCCACGTCCTTGGGCGCCTGATCGAGGCGCTTCTTGAAATAGCCGAGCGAGCGCTCGTTGGCGAAGGCGTAGTGCTTGAGCAGCCCTTCGATGCGCTCAGAATGGATTTTCGGGGCGAATAGCTCGGTGAGCGAGGAGGCGACGGCCTCCAGCAGCGTCTTCTCGCGCACGAAACGCACATAGGCATCGACGGCAAAGCGTGTCGCCGGCATGATCCCGACCCCGGAGGCGACATAGTCAGGGTCGAGCCCCACCGCCTCAGCCAGACGCAGCCAGCGCGCAATGCCGCCTTCCTGCTCGGCGGTGCCGTCGTGGTCCTCGATGCGCGAGCGCCAGGCGCGGCGCAGTGCCGGCTCCTCGACGCGCGACATGAAGGCGGCGTCCTTCATCGGGATGCGCGATTGGTAGTAGTAGCGGTTGATCACCCAGGCGCGCACCTGATCGGGGCTGCACTCTCCGCCGTGGAGCAGGTGATGGAACGGATGCTTGTCGTGGTAGCGCTCGTCGCCGATTTGGCGCAGCCGCGCCTCGAAGGCGTCGCGCGTGGCAGGCCGCACCGCGGGCGTGGCGGTCGTGGTCGTCATGGGCGTACCTCCATTCCGTCCTGTCCGATGGTCCAACCTGCGGCCTCGGCCTCTTCGCGCTCGGGCGAGCCGGGCACGAGGACGGGATTTGTGTTGTTCATATGGACGTATATTTTGCGCCCGATGGCAAGCCCCGCCAATGCGGCAATGGAGCCCTCGGCCCCTGAGATCGGCATATGGCCCATGCGCCGCCCGGTTTTCTGGCCGAGCCCGGCGCGGATCATCTCGTCGTCGTCCCAGAGCGTGCCATCGAAAAACAGCACATCGAGCCCCTCAAGACGCGCACTGAGGCGCGGTGTAATCCGGGCGCAGCCGGGGATGTAGGCGGTGCGCGTGGTGCCATTGCTCAGCTCGACGCCCACGGTCTGCTCGCCTTCGAGATCGGTCTCGACCTTGGCGCCTTCGAGATAGAGCGGGACTTTGCCAGGCACGGCAAACAGTGTCACGCTCAAGCCCGGCAGGATCTCCCGGGGGGTGTCTAGGCTGACGCCGCGGCGCTCGACCAGGGCCTCATCAAGGGCCTGAAAGATCGGATTGGCGGCGAGGACGGCGTGGATTTCGGGCGTGGCATAGAGCGCAAACGGCTGCTTTTCGCGCAGTGTCAGCAGGCCCGCGACGTGGTCGATATCGCCGTTGGTGAGGAGCACGGCGCGCAGCGGGCTCTGGCGCGGCCCGGTCGGGTAGAGGGCAGGGGTGTCGAGCAGTTGGCGCCCGATATCGGGCGAGGCGTTGAGCAGCGCCCAGGTGCGCTCATCGGCGCTGACGGCTAGTGAGGATTGGGTTTGGGAGGGAATGATCCCCGCACGCGCCGCATCGCAGTTAGGGCAGCCGCAGTTCCATTGCGGCAAGCCGCCACCGGCTGCCGCGCCCAGAATACGTAAGCACAGGCCAGACATGGACTAGGCTCCCGATCGACGCGTTGCACAATGCTAAGTTACAGGGCTAGCTACGTTGCGGGGCTAGGTCGCGGGGAACAGGCAGGCGCCGCAGGGGGGCAGGGCACGCCGGCCCCCATGCGAACGATATCGGTCGAACGGTGTCAGAGCGTCTCGCGCTCGTCGTCCTCGGCGGGGAAGTACATGTTGATTTCCATGCCGCAGGTCAATTCTTCGATTTTGGGGGCAGTCCAAGCCATGGCGTTCTCCTGTAGTTTTATTGCGACACTCTTCATGGGTGTCTTGAATACAATCCCTTCTTTGTTTGCCATGGTCAACATCTTTGGCCAGGGTGCGGCTCACACCTTGGTAGCATTGTATCAAAATGCCGCTTGTTGTCGGTGCGATTATAGGCTGCCGGCTCTTGACGCTTACCCGAGCGAAAGACTAGGTAATGGGCATGCCGCACACAGCCCTACATCCCACGCCCACGCTCCAGCCCCCGCCCGGCACCGACATGTCGCGTCTGGAGCACTTGCGCCGTTGTGCGCAGCGCTGCCGGTTGTGCCCGCGCCAATCCTGCGATGCGCTGTGTCTTGCCCTGCGCCAGACGGCGGCTGAGGCCGATGGCGATGCCTTCGCTTGCGCGCTGTTGCGGGTATTGCCCGAAGCGCTCGGTAAGCGTCTGGTGCTGCACCGCCCTGGCAGTGCCGAGCTCAGCTTTGACGAGGCGTGGCTGCTGCGGCTCATCGATGCGGCTGAGCGCGAGGATGCCGACACGCTGTCCTTTGCGCTAACCTCGCGGGTGCATCCGGCGCTGCGGCGCTCGGTGCGGTTTTTGGTTGGAGGGCTGGTGGCGCCTGTCGACGCCCCCCCACGCCAAGCCGCCTGCTGAGGAGGCGCACTGCGCCCCAGACAGCGCCTCCTGACCGAATTCCACAAGTGCTCCCTGGGGCACTTGGGTTTCGCTGTTGCCGAAACCCACCATTGCGCCTATGTAACCAGCACCGCGACACTGCGCAGCCTATGCTAAGTCTAGTATCTGTGCCCGCGCGAACCGCAATAAAATCCACCGAGAAAGAGGGATCGATCATGCAAAACGTTGCTACCCAACTCGACTCCAGCGCCCTCCAGGCGATCATCGAGGGCCTGACCCAGACCCTCTCCGAAACCGCCGTCGAGACCATGAAAGCCCAGAACTACCACTGGAACGTGGTCGGCATGTCGTTTGGCTCGCTGCACGAGATGTTCCAGGAGATCTACGAGGATCACTTCCAGGCCCAGGACGATCTGGCCGAGCGCATCAAGGCGCTGGACGGCCACGCCGAGGGCCGCCTCTCGGTGCACATCGAACGCTCCAAGATCGAGGAGTGCGACGGGCGCATCGACGACAAGACCATGATCGCCAATCTCCTGGCCGATCAGCAGACCATTGCCGGCACCCTGTCCGAGCTGGCCGCCCTGGCCGCTCAGCAAGGCGATGCGCTGACCGAAGACCTCGCCATCGAGCGCGGGCGTGTCCACGAGAAGTTCGCCTGGATGCTGCGCGCCCACCTCAAGGGCTGAGGCGCCTGGCCGGGCCTGCGGGCCCGGCTGCCTTGAGATGCGCGCCTTTGCAGCGGTTTAGAAGAGGGTGGGGACGCCGGTTGGGCCGGCCTGTTTCTGAAACCGCAACAGAACAGCGGCTGCGATAAAACCGGTGCTACAGGGCGTCGAGCGGGCACTCGATGTCCTTCTTGACGCATTTGCGCCGATAGACGATCGGCCAGGAGCGGAACTTGCCCTCCAGCCTGGCCTGCTGCTCCACCAGCATTCCCAGAAATCGCCGTTTGTCCTTCTTGCGGTCGAGGCGCTTGAAGGTCTTCTTCTGCGCCTTGGTCATGGAGCAGGCGATGCAATGCCCGCCAGCCAGCTTGAACTTGCAGACATCGATGCAGGGGGAGGGGATCTTGCCCATGGGCACTCCGCGAGTGTTGGCTGAGCGCGGATGCGACGCTCTGGCGTAGGGGTTCAAACCCAAGACTGGGGGAAGCTCAAGCGTTTTCTAGTACTATCTGGGTGCTGCGCGCTCAGGCCACAACCGTGTGCAGGCTCAACACCGCCAAAGCGGGCAGGAAATTCGCCGACAGGGGGTTATCTCGGCTTGCAGCGGGGTAGTGTTGGCTCGTATCTGGCCATCGCGACGCCTCAAGCGCTAGTTTACTCGCCTATCGCGACGAGTCGGCATCAAAACACTTCGGG
>JBCDHK010000346.1:0-4191 GCA_038750185.1 Pseudomonadota bacterium | reverse complement strand
GCGTGCGCCATCCCAAGCTGGTGACCATCATCCAGACCATGGAGACCACCACCGAAGAGCCGATCTCGCCAGCCGAGCTGGCGCGCCAAGTCAACATGTCGACCCGCCAACTGGAGCGGCTGTTCCGGCGCTATCTCAATCGCTCGCCCAAGCGCTATTACATGGAGTTGCGCCTGGAGAAGGCGCGTAACTTACTGCTACAGACCGATATGTCGGTGATCAATGTGGCGCTGGCGTGTGGGTTTACTTCGCCCTCGCACTTCTCCAAGTGCTACCGCGCGCATTTTGGGCGCACACCTTACCGCGAACGTGGTGCGCCGACGCGCCCTGATCAGCCGCCCAAGCCCGAGGCAAGCCCCACCGAGACCGCACAGACGCTGCCGCCCGGCAAGCCACAAAGCCCGATCAACCGTGCGCCCTGAACTTCAAGAGCCGCCGCCTCGCACAGCCTTTGCCGTGTTTCGCCCCATCGCCACACGCTGGGCCGACAATGACGTCTACGCCCATGTCAACAACGTGGTCTATTACGCCTATTTCGATACGGCAGTGAATGGTTGGCTGATCGAGCAGGGCTTGTTGGAGCTGGGGCGCTCGCCGGTGGTTGCGCTGGTGGTTGAGACCGGGTGCAGTTTCTTTGCCTCGGTCGCCTTTCCCGATCGGTTGGAGGCGGGTCTGAGGGTCGAGCGGCTTGGGCGCACGTCCGTGACCTATCACATCGCGATCTTTCGCGAGGGTGAGGCGCGCGCCGCAGCGGCGGGTCGCTTCGTCCACGTCTATGTCGATGCGTCGACGCAACGCCCCGTGGCGATCCCCGCCCCCACTCGTGCAGCGCTGGAGGGTTTGCGCCTCGATCCAAAGCCCGTTTGAACGGGGCGCTCCGTCGCGAGGCTTCTGCTTAACTCACAGCCTTGATCAAATTGGTTAGAGATCGCGCTGGCCCTTCAGTGCGACAGCGCAAGCCAAGCCCGAAACACCACCACCTCGCCCAATCAGCGATCGTCCACGCCGACGGCAGCGATCCGCGGCGGCAGATCGCCCTGCTCCTCGACCACCTGGCGCGCAGCAGCGCCCACGGCTTGGGCATCGCGCTCGGAGAGCTTGGCGTCGTCGAGATCGGGGATGCGCACCGTGACCTCGCGGTGGGCAAAGCGCACGCCCTCGCGCTCAAACAACGCGCGGATCTCCTGGTAGACGCGTTTGCGGATCACCCATTGCTCGCCGGGTTTGCACATGAATTTGACGCGCACGATCATCGCCGAGTCCTCCATGTGGATCACCCCCTGAGACTTGAGCGGCTGGAGGAACTTGGCGCCGATCACCGGGTCGTCCAACAACTCCTGCCCGAGCTTTTTCACCAGCTTGCGCACGCGCTCGACGTCGGTGTCGTAGGTCAGGCGCAGGGGCAACTTCATGATCACCCAATCGCGCGAGAAGTTGGTCAGATGGTTGATGGCGCCGAAGGGGATGGTGTGGAGCATGCCCAGATGGTGGCGCAACTGAAACGAGCGCAGCGAGATCTTCTCCACCGTGCCCTTGACCTCGCCGACATCGATGTATTCGCCCTTGCGAAAGGCGTCATCCATCAAAAAGAAGGCGCCCGAGAGGATATCGCGCACCAGCGTCTGCGAGCCAAAACCGATGGCCAGACCGACGATCCCAGCACCGGCAAACAGCGGCGCGACGTTGAAGCCAAGCTCGGAGGCCACCGCCAGCGCAATCGCCAACACCATGATCGTCAGGATGAAATTGCGCACCAGTGGGAGCAGCGTGGCCAAGCGCGAGGCGCCCGCACCCCCGCCCTCACCATCGAGGATGGCGCCGTCTTCGGGGGTGTCGCCGACCTCCTCCTCGATCTTGCGGTCCATCCAGATGCGCACGGCGTGAAAGGCGATGTAGCC
Source organism: Pseudomonadota bacterium (assembly GCA_038750185.1). Taxonomy (GTDB): domain Bacteria; phylum Pseudomonadota; class Alphaproteobacteria; order Rhodobacterales; family Rhodobacteraceae; genus Thermohalobaculum. The sequence continues at coordinate 2,293 of JBCDHK010000346.1, read as the reverse complement.
GATCAGCGCAATGTCGATCAGGTCTTCGAGGATGCCAAAGACCATGTTCTCGCCAAAGACCGCCATGCCGCCCCAGGTGTAGATCAGGATCCAGATCCCGGCGCCGAGTGCGATCAGGCTCGCTACACGCCGCGCCAGATCCTCGAAACTGCGCATGGCGCGCCCGGCGCGAAACGGATTGGCCAGGACGTCGCTGCCGGCGTTGAGGCGCTCGATGGCGCGGCGCTGGCCGAAGAAGCGCTCGATGGCGAAGTTGGACGCAGCAAACACCATCAAGCCGCCGATGAGGACAACATAGGGCACGGCCAGGGCTTCGGGGCCCGTCGGTACGCCCATGACCAGATCGAAGGACAGTTTGACCCACGAGCCGAGGAGATAAAGCGCCGAGAGCGGTCCCCAAAGCCGCGCTGCCAGGGCCGGGGGCCAGGCCAGATCGTCGCGCGCGCGCCCGGCGGTGATGATCGCCGTGATCGAGCGGCGTTGGCTGCGCATCACCGTCAGTACCGCCGCGACCTGGGCGCCACCCAGCATGATGCTCATCAGCACATGCACATCGCGCGAGAGCCCGAGGGCGAGCATCCAATAGCACAGCGCCAACGTGGCAATGGCAAAGCCGCTGACGATGGAGAGCCCTTGGTAGAGCCTGCGCGCGGCGTGGCCGTCGATGGCGGGGATGCGGTAGTCGGGCAAGAAGGGGCAAAGCACCATGCGCCAGAGGCTGTCGACCATCAGGAGTGCGCCATAGGCGGCGAAGATGATGGCGGCGGTGGCCAGGGTGGCTTCGTGGCCGTCATAATAGATCAGCCCAAGCGCCGATGCGACGCCGATGGCCAGGCTCGCGCCGACCACCGTCAGGCCAAGGCGCGCGGCAAGGACGGGCATTTTCTCGCTGTAGCCCTGGGGGTTGGGTTTTTGCAACGCGACGAACAGTGGGCGAAACCCATAGACCGCCACCACCTGGGTGACGGCGCGCCCTATGGTCAGCAACAGCAGTGAAAACATCGCGATGCCCGCGAAATAGGCTGGGCGTCCGGTGGGGCTGGCGGCCTCCAGGGTGGTCCAGACTTCGCCTAGGGCGCTTGGGCTGCGCTTGAGGGTTTCGATCAGGCGGGCGCGAAACACTTCGATGGCGCGCAGGCCGGCGTTAAGGCCGCTGTCATCATAGTTTTCTGCAATGCGGGCGTATTCTTCGGCGCTGGGCACGCTGGCGGGGTCGAAGGTGGGCACGGGCCGAGATTGGCGCGGCTCTTCTTCGGCGGGGGCGGTGCTGCCGCCTAGCAAGCGGTTGTAATCGAGCAGCGACTGGGCCGAGGTGGGCGCCGGCACTAGCCACAAGGAGCAGACGATCAGCGACAAAAGGGCGAGCGCGCGCATGGGGGTCTCCGCGAGACGTCGGGTAGAGCGGGCTTATGGTGACAGCCGTTGGTCAAGATAGCCCCAAGACGCCCCTTTTTGCACGCCTCTCGCAGGAGTGACCTTGCCCTGCGATCCTGGACCGGTGGTTTACACCTGTGGCCAGGGGGGCTGTCCAGCCTGGCCTCTGGCGAGGCGTTGCAGCCGATGCCGGATGAATGTTGCGATTGGCAACGATGATATCGTGTAGTTTGGTAAATATTATCAAATAGCTTTACCTTATATTAACCGTAAATCTCCCAAAACAGTGTTAGCGCAGAAGTACATCAGGAGCAATGGTGTGATCCATCAATCGGCCTCGGCACAGTCTTCGTCAAGGAGTGAGATTTCGCGGCCCCAGGATGCGCCACATCAGCATTCACCAGAGCCGGGTCAGGCGCCGATCATCATAGACAAGGGTCTCACCAAGGATCGGGGTGAGGACCGAACACCGCGTGCTTCTGTTCCGAATGCTCAGCGTGCTGCGTCTTCTCAAGGCTCTGTCGCGGTTTTGTTTTCAGGGGCCTACAGTGTGCCCCCGGTCAACGATAGCGATCCCGAATGGCGCTCACTGCGCAGTCGCGCCACCGCCTATGCGCTGGCTGGGATCCCAGTCCACTTTCGTGGGCGCGCCGGTGTTGGCAAGACCACTCTTGCCCTCCAGATCGCTGCAGAATTGGGGAGGCCAGTTACCCTGATCGTCGGCGACTCCGATATGGCGAGCACCGATCTGATTGGGCGTGAGATCGGCAGCGAAACCACCAATGTTCATGATCGTTATGTGCAGCGCGTCACCCGTAGCGAAACGCGCACCCACGCGACCTGGGCTGACGGGCCGCTTACGGTGGCCATACGCGAGGGTCACACGCTGATTTACGACGAGTTCACGCGCTCTCCCGCG
>JBCDHK010000345.1:0-4199 GCA_038750185.1 Pseudomonadota bacterium | reverse complement strand
GTGCACATCGAAATCACCGACACGGGCATCGGCATCCCTGAGGATAAGCTGAACAGTATTTTCAATGCCTTCGAGCAGGTCGATAGTCGCTACACTCGTAAGTTTGACGGCACCGGGCTTGGGCTGGCCATTTGCCGCCAGTTGGTCACGCTGATGGGCGGCGAAGTGGCTGTGCGCTCCGAAATTGGTCGCGGCTCGATGTTCACGGTTGATCTGGCACTGGAGCCGGTTGGGGCACCACCTGAGACCCAGCCCATTCTCTCTGGACGTCGGATACTGGTGCTCGATGCCCTAGCCAAACGCCGCGCGATCCGGGAGGAGCAATTGCGCGCCCTCGGGGCCACCGTGGCCGTGACGGCATCACTCGAAGAGGCGCTGGCGAGAATGGAGGCGGCACAGGCTGCGGGGGCGGATTTCGACGCGGCAGTCGTCGATGATGCCAGCGTCCCGCCTGAGTGTCTTGATCGCTTGGCGGTCGACCTCAACGCGGCCACCAAGGGGCCATTGCCGATCTTGTTGTTAATCGCGGTCAATCGCACGCTGGACGCGGCACGCTTGGTACGAGAGGCAGGCTTTAGCGAGGTGCTGAGCAAACCGGTGCGCCTTGCCGATAAGGTCGCGGCCTTGGCGCGCATGCTCAATCTCGACGCGGTGACGCCGCCACACGCTCGCGAGGTTGCACTCTCCGATGCAACGCCGCCGCTGGATCTGCTCGACGGCCTCGATATCATCGTCGCTGAGGACAATACGACCAACCAACTCGTCATTTGCAAACTGCTCGACCGCCATGGCGCACGCATTCGCCTTTGCAACAATGGCCGCGAGGCGCTCGATGCTTTTGAAGCGCGCCGGCCCGCACTAGTGTTAATGGATGTCTCAATGCCAGTGATGAACGGCCTGGACGCCACACGGGCCATCCGCGCCGTCGAACGACGCCAGGGCCGCACATCATGTGCCATTATCGCACTCACCGCCAATGCCATGACCGAGGATCGCCTCGCCTGTCTCGACGCCGGCATGGACGAAGTGCTCACCAAGCCCCTACGGCGCAAAGAGTTGTTCGCCTGCCTTGCCAAATTTGAACGGCAATTGCGCGACGTACCGCGGTATGCGCGTGCATGAGGCTTTTGGACGAGAGCACTTCCTACCAGCCGTGGAGAAACCGCCGCCTGACGCTGCTAGACCTCAGGGGCGCGGCGCATCGTGCTGTAAGCTTGGTTGGGCTTCACTCACCCCTGATGCTCGCTCTACTCCAGCCGCGTGCCCTGAGCGATGGTAAAGCCGCGCAACAGCGCTTCGGCGTCTTGGGGGCCGCGCCCGGCGCGCTGCAAACGGGTAAGACGCACGGCGCCGCCTTGGCAGGCGATCATCAGGCGCGTATCCAGCACAGTGCCAGAGGCCTCCTGGACCCCCGCCTCACTCCCCGTCTCGACCACGGCCATCAGCGCCTTGATCCGCTCACTCCCAACCGTAAACCACGCACCCGGAAACGGCGACAGCCCACGGATGTGGGCCGAAACCGCCGCGGCTGGGCGCGCCCAATCGATCCTGGCTTCGGCTTTGTCGATCTTGGCGGCATAGGTGATGCCCGTCTCGGGCTGGGGCGTGGGCTGGAGCTTGGGCATCTGGCCAAGCTGGCCCAGCGCCTCGACCATCAGCGGCGCGCCAAGCTCTGCCAAGCGATCGTGCAAGCTGGCGGCAGTGTCCTGCGCACCAATGGGGGTCACCGCGCACATCAGGACAGGGCCGGTGTCGAGCCCCGCCTCCATGCGCATCACACAAACGCCGGTCTCGGTGTCGCCCGCCATGATCGCACGCTGGATCGGCGCCGCACCACGCCAGCGCGGCAAGAGCGAGGCATGCAGGTTCCAACAGCCAAGAGGCGGCACATCGAGTGCAGCCTGGGGCAGGATCTGGCCATAGGCGACGACAGCAGCGGCGTCCACGCCGAGGGCCGCAAAGTCGTCAATCACGGCGCCGCGAAAGCGCTCGGGCGCGGCGATCTCCAGGCCCAGACGCGCCGCCATCTCGGCCACAGCCGAAGGGCGCGCCGCCTTGCCCCGTCCTGCCGGGCGAGGTGGCTGGGTGTAGACACGGGCGATCTCGATCCCGGCCTGGGCCAGCGCCGCCAGTACCACAGCAGCAAAGGGTGGCGTGCCCATGAAGGCGATGCGCATGGCCCCCTTACCCTGCTGTGCGCTTGCGCGCTTGTTTGGCGTGGCGGGCTAGCAGGCGTTGGCGCTTGAGGCGGCTTAAGCGCTCGAAAAACATCCGTCCCTCCAAGTGGTCGATCTGGTGCTGGACCGAGGCTGCCCAGAGCCCATCGAAATCGCACTCGACCTGGGCGCCGGTCTCGTTGAGAAAGCGCACGCGCACGCGCGCCGGGCGTTCGATTTCTGCGGAGAGCCCGGGCAGATTGGGGCTGCCCTCGGCATGGCGTGCGGTCTCGGTGGAGGCCCAGATCAGTTCGGGATTGGCCAGTCGGACGGGCTCGCGCCGGCTTGCAGAACAATCCACCACGGCCAGGCGCTGTGAGAGGCCGATCTGGGGGGCGGCCAGGCCGACCAAGGCCCGCGCGCCGTACATCGCTTCAAGAAGGCGCGTCCAGACCGCCAGCGCAGCCTCGTCGATCTCGGCCACGGCTGCTGCGGGCGTACTCAGCGCCTTGTGCGGCCAGGGCTTGAACATCAGGGGGCGGCGGTGCGGGCGCGCTCGCGCTTGAGCTTTTTCATTTTGGCGCTGACCAGTTGGCGTTTAAGGGCGCCGAGGTAATCGACAAACAGTTTTCCGTTGAGGTGGTCGATCTCGTGCTGGATGCAGATCGCGCCGAGGCCGCTGAAGTGGCGCTCCTGAGGCTCGCCCGCGCGGTCGAGAAAGCGCACGCGCACTTCTGAGGGGCGCTCGATGTCGTAGTAGACGTCGGGGACCGAGAGGCAGCCTTCGTTCCAGAAGCGCTTTTCCTCAGAGGCCCACACGATTTCAGGATTGAGGATGCACAGCGGCTCGGGCGCATCGCCTGCCTCGGTGTCGGCGACATCCATGACCAAAAGGCGCAGGTTGACCCCCACCTGCGGCGCAGCCAGGCCGATGCCGGGGGCGGCGTACATGGTGTCGAGCATATCGTCCATCAGCGTGCGCAGATCGTCATCGACGACAGCGACGGGCTCGCAGACCTTGCGCAGACGCGGGTCGGGATGGATCAGGATCGGTCGGATCATGGCTGTCAGCTACGGCGGCGCGCGCGCGAATGCAAGCGGGTACATACGGCGGGCAGATAGATAGGGGGGGGTAGCGGTCGGGCGCAGTCGGCAGCTTTCGCCAGCGCCTTGGCGCGGCGTGCGCAGGAGGGTCAATTCCGAGTAGGTTTCACGTTGAAGTTGAATGTACTTTCAAAAAGTACTCTTAAAGCTGTAAAGTATGTCCTCAAGTCTCTCAAAGCATTGACCCTTTAGCGCACCCCGCCATACCCAGCCCTGTGGACGGTGTTTGAAGGGTGGCAAAGCCTGCGCCCACTCCGTCGATTGCACTCGGGGGGTGGCGGTCTGTGTCGGTGCCAGGCCAAGCGCGGCCCTCTTTCGTTAGACCCGTTATTGCGGAGTACGTCATGTCCAAAACCGTTCTGCTCGGTGCTGTCCTGGCTCTCGGTCTCAGTGCCGCCCAGGCTGCCCCGATCTCACCCAGCTTCCAGACCTTCGGCGATCTGCCCCAGGCCACCTTCGGCGGCTCGGGCATTCCGACCGACCCGACCGCGTTCTCGGCGTTCGTCGATCCTGGCACGGGCGATACGCTGCTGCTCGGGCTGAGCGCCACCCAGCGCTTCAGCAATCCCGCGCCGACCAACGACGGTGCCGGCACCTATTTCGTCGAGCCCGCTTTCAACAACGGCATAACGGGCTCCTCGCTCGGCGCGGGCTGGAACTTCAACTTCTACGTCGAGGTACTCGCCACCGGCTCGGGCAGCGGCACCATCGGCGATTTCGAGGTCGAATTGCTCTACGATCTCGATGCCGGCGTGGATACCGACGAGAGCGCGCTTGGGGTCATCGATCTGTCGCTGCTGACCCCGACCTCGACGCTGGAGCAGGGCTCACAGAACGCGACGTTCGCTTTCCTGGCTGGGCCGGCCTTTCCCGGCCTCACTCCCCCAGGCGCAACGTTCAACCCACTAGCCCCGGGCGAATACACCTTTGCGCTGCAAT
>JBCDHK010000344.1:0-4201 GCA_038750185.1 Pseudomonadota bacterium | reverse complement strand
CCGCTCCAAGCTCAGAGCGGTACGCCGGCACCAGTTGGGATACTCCTCAACGGTTCCGGGCACGTTTTGTTGTTCGCCCTCTGAATAGATATCGTCCAATTGCAACGCAACAAGTTCGGATGACGCACGCCCGAGCAAGCCGTGCAGCCCATCGCGCAGCCGAGTGTCGAGCGTCTCGGGCGGTGCATCGGGGTTGAGGCCCTCGGGCAAAAGGCCAGCGGAGGCCAGCAGATGGCAAAGCCGCGTGCGCAGCCAGCGCCGCTCGTCCCAAGCCCATTGGATCGGCGCACCTTGCAGATGGCCAAGCGCAGTGCGGATCTCGATGTCGCGCCCGCGCCACCACCCCGCCAGCGTCGGCAGATCGTGGGTGGCGAAGGCGGCCAGCGTCTGGGGGCGGTAATCACCGGGATGGGTGTAGCCGTCGTGCTGGCGCTCGAACGGCAGGATGGCACAGCCCAGGATGCCGGAGTGGGCCAAGGTCTCGCGCAGGCCCTCGGGCACGGTGCCGAGGTCTTCGCCGATGACAAGACACCCAGCGCGGTGGGCTTCGATGCGCGTGAGGGCAAGCAGCAGATCGAGGGGAAAGCGGACATAGCCGCTCGGCGCGCCGTCATCGGGCACCCAAAAGCTGCGCTGAAACCCGATGATGTGGTCGATACGCACCACGCCTGCACGCGCCATGGCCGTGGCGAGCATGGTGCGAAAGGCGCGGTAGCGGGTGCGCGCGAGCCCCAGCGGCGAAAACGGCGCCAGGTTCCAGCGCTGGCCTTCGCTGTTGAGCAGATCGGGCGGTGCGCCGAGCGAGCAGCCCTGGGCGAAGATGCCATCGTTGCGCGCAGCCCAGGTCTCGGCGCCACCGGGGCGCACGCCGACGGCGATATCGAGATAGAGCCCAAGCGCCATGCCAGCTTGGCGCGCGCGCGTCTGGGCAGCGGCGATCTGGGTCTCGGCGGTCCATTGCAGCCAGTCGTGGTAACGGATTTCGCTGGTATGCGCGCGCTGATACTCCAGCAGATCGGGATGGTCGGGGGTACTCCGCAGTCCCGCAGGCCAGTGCCGCCAGTCACCGCCATGGGTGAGGCTCAGCGCCTCATAGAGCGATTGCAGCCGTGCTTCGGCGGGGCGGGTGCTCAGCCATGCCGCGAAGGCCTCGTGGCGCGCGCCCTTTGTCTGCTCGAACGCGGCGAACAGGGCGCGCAGTGCAGCCTCGCCCGCTTGGCGGCGCACTTGGCGCAGGACGAGCGGGGTCTCGCGCGCCACCTCGATGGCGAGGGCCTGTTGGGACAAGATCGCCCGCGCCTCGGGGCACGCCGCCAGTTCGGGGATAGTGTCGAGCGCGATATGGGCGGTATCGAACCCCGTCCGCGAGGACGGTGAATAGGGGCTCGCGCCTTGCTCGGCTGTGCCCAGGGCATGGATGGGATTGATCCCGAGAAAATCGGCCCCCGCATGCCCGAGGATCTCACTGAGACGGGCCAGGTCTTCGTAATCGCCAAGCCCCAGATTGCGCTCCGAGCGCAACCCATAGAGTGCCGCCGTGACACCCCAGCCCCGCTCGCGCCCGCTCAGATCGCGAAAGGACGGCGCCTTGGGCGGGCTTGCCACCACCAGCACCTCGCAGTCCTCGGTCTGCAGGAGATGGACGCCCATGGGGAGCGGCGGGAGATGCCCTGGTGCGTCGTGGTCCGAGGTCAGGACGCTGCCGTCCTCCAGGCAGAGCCGCCAGGACGGTAGTGACTGCGTGCTCGGCTCGCCGGCCCTCACCAGCAGATAGGGTGCGAGCGTGCCGGCGTCTTGCGTCTTCAGCTGGGCAAGGGCCTCGCCGGCCTGGCGCTCATCGCCAACATCAAAGCCCATGGCCGCGATGAGCGCGCGCTTGGTCTCGGGCGGGGCGAGGCGCTCGGTGCCATCGACCTGGAAGTAGCGGCATTCGATGCCGAGGCGCTCGGCAAGGCGGTCGAGGGCGGTGGTCATGGCGTCCCATCCTCACAGGCAAACAACACCAGGCTTTGGCCGCGAATGAGGCCGTCTTCGGGCCCGGGCGCGGCCTGGGCGCGGGCTGTATCGAGCAGGCGCGTCCAAGGCTGGGCACTCTCGGGCAGCACCAACCTCAGATTGTCGCGCGACCGGTTACAGGCAATGAGCGCGGGCGGTGACGCGGGCTGCCCAGCGGCGCTCTGCAAAAGCAATTGAAACCCGGGCAGCGTCGGCGCGTGCCAATCCGGGTCGCCACTGCCAAGCCCAGACCATTGGACGGTGGGAAGGCCCCCTGCCCCGGCCTGGCCGTGCAGGAAGACACCTTGTCTTAGCACCCCAAAACGCCGACGCAGCGCCAGGCAGGCGCGCACTGTCTCTAAAAGATCGCGGTCGGGCGTGCTCCAGTCGATCCAGGAGATCTCGTTGTCCTGGCAGTAGGCGTTGTTGTTGCCGTGTTGGGAATTGCCGATCTCGTCGCCCGCCAGCAGCATGGGCACGCCTTGGGCCAAAAGCGCCGTCGCCAGGAGCGACCGCCGCCGTTGCCTGCGTGCCGCCTCGATCGTTGGGTCGTCGCTCGGACCCTCCTGGCCCAGGTTGTCCGAGAGATTGTGGGCGTGGCCGTCGCGCCCGTCCTCGCCGTTGGCGGTGTTGTGGCGCTCGGTGTAGGCGGTCAGATCGGCGGTGGTGAAGCCGTCATGGCAAGCGACATAATTGACCGAGGCCCAAGGCGCGCGCGCGCCATGATCGAATACCGTGGCCGAGCCCAGCAAGGCGCCAGCTAAGGCATTGGTGCTCCCCGCCTCGCCCTTCCAATAGGCGCGCACACCATCGCGAAAGCTGTCGTTCCACTCGGCCCAAGGCGCTGGGAAACGGCCAAGGCGATGGCCCTCAGAGCCGATGTCCCAAGGCTCGGCGATCAGTTTGACGGTGCTGAGCACCGGATCCTGCGCCACGGCGGCCAGAAATGCCGAGCCTGGGTCGAAGCCCCCAGGGCCGCGCGTCAGAAGTGGCGCCAGATCAAAGCGAAAGCCGTCGATGCCGACACTCGTCACCCAATAGCGCAGGCTGTCCATTACCAAGCGCAGCACCTGCGGGTGGGCGAGATCGAGTGCGTTGCCACAGCCGCTCTCATTGGCATAGCCGCCGACCCCCGCGGGATCGAGACGGTAGTAGCTGGCGTTGTCGAGCCCGCGAAAGGCCAGTGTGGGCCCCAGATGATCGCTCTCGGCGGTGTGGTTGTAGACTACGTCGAGGATCACCTCGATGCCCTCGGCGTGCAGACGCGCCACAGTCTGGCGGAGCGCCTCAAGGCTGCCATAGCGCGGCTCGATGACGAAAAACCCAGCCGTGTTGTAGCCCCAGTAATTGCTGAGCCCGAGGCGCAGCAGACGTTCGTCATCGAGAAAGGCGTGGAGGGGGAGCAGTTCGACCGCGGTGATGCCGAGTGCCTTGAGATGGGCGATAACCTCGGGGTGGGCCAGGCCCTCGATGCGCCCTCGTTGGGTGTCGGGCAGACCGGGCCAGAGCTGGGTCAGCCCTTTGATGTGCGCCTCGTAGAGGACGGTGTCCTGCCAGGGCGTGTGCGGTCGCGCGCTGGGATCGGCCACGGGATCTGGGCCTCTGGCCAGACATTTGGGCATGTGCGGCGCGCTATCGGTGGGATCGGGGGTGCCATCGTCGCACGCGCCGCGCTGGGAGGGGTGCCAGCGGAGCGGCCCATCCCAGGCGCGGGCGTAAGGATCGAGCAGCAGCTTGGCCGGATTGAAGCGGTGGCCCTCTTCCGGCGCATACGGCCCATGGGCGCGCAGACCATAGCGCTGTCCGGGGCGCAGGCCTTGAACGCGGGCGTGGTGAATGGCGCCGGTGCGCCCTGGCAGCGTCAGGCGGGTCTCGCGCGTGCGCTCGTCGAAAAGGCACAACTCGATGCGCTCGGCATGCTCGGAGAACACCGCGACCTCGGCGCCGTCATCGTCGCAGAGCACGCCGAGGGCGGTGCCACGGCCCTCGGAGAGGCGGCTGGTCCAATCGCTCATCCGGCGCGGTCCGTGACCATCTCGCGGTAGAGGGCGGCGTACTCGGCGGCGGAGCGCTCCCAGCCGACCGACTGCGCCATGGCCTGAGCGCGCATGGTCTTCCAGCGTCCTGGTTCGGCGTGAAGGGCGATGGTCTTGGTGATGGCGTCGGTCAGCGCATCGGCGTCGTCGGGGGCATGCAAGACCCCGGT
>JBCDHK010000343.1:0-4204 GCA_038750185.1 Pseudomonadota bacterium | reverse complement strand
CTCGGCGTCGCGGATGCCGACTTGGTCGAGCAACTCCAGCGTGCGCGCGCGGGCGGCGCTGCCGGAGAGCCCTTGGTGGAGAAGCAGCGACTCGCCGATCTGCTTTTCGATGGTGTGGAGCGGATTGAGCGAGGTCATCGGCTCCTGGAAAATGAAGCTGATCTCGTTGCCGCGCAGCCTTCGCAGTGTGGCGGCATCGGCGGTGGCCATCTCCTGGCCGTCGTAGACCACCGAGCCGCTCACCTCGGCGCTATCGGGGAGCAGCCGCACTGTCGAGAGCGCGGTCAGCGATTTGCCCGAGCCCGACTCGCCGACCAAGGCCAGCGTCTCACCAGGAGAGACTTCGAGCGAGACACGGTCGACGGCAGGTGCGGGCGCACCGGCGAAGCTGACGCTGAGGGCGTCGATCTTGAGTAGGGGCGCCATTAGCGGAAGGTCTTTCGCGGATCGAAAGCGTCGCGCACGCCCTCGAAGATGAACACCATCAGCGACAGCATCACCGCGAACGTGATGAAGGCGGTGATCGCGAGGTGGGGATCCTGGAGGTATTTTTTACCCTGCAGCGCCAGTTCGCCGAGCGAAGGGTAGCCCTGCTCCAAGCCAAAGCCGAGGAAGTCGAGGCCTGCGAGCAGCCCAATGGAGCTGGTCAGCAGGAAGGGCAGCAGCGTCACGGTCGCGACCATGGCGTTGGGCAGGAGATGACGAAACATGATCGTCCAATCGCCGACACCGAGCGCCCGGGCGGCCTGGACATACTCGAAGTTGCGCGCGCGCAGAAACTCGGCGCGTACGACGCCGATCAACTGCGTCCAGGAGAAGACGACGAAGATCGCGAACATGATCCAGAGCGAGGGCACCAGGATCGAAGTGATGATCAGGATGACATAGAGCATGGGCATCGAGGTCCAGATTTCCTCGATGCGCTGGAAGATGAGATCGACCCAGCCGCCGAAAAACCCTTGCGCGGCGCCCGCGACGATGCCGATCAGCGAAGACACCAGCGTCACGCCGAAACCGAACAGCACGCTCAAGCGAAAGCCGTAGATGACGCGGGCGAGGACGTCGCGGGCTTGGTCGTCGGTGCCGAGCAGGTGGCGGCTATCGGGGGGCGAGGGGGCGGTGGCGACGTCGTAGTCGACCGTATTGTAGGAGAACGGGATGAGCGGCCAGATTGCCCAGCCTTCGCTGGCGCCCGGGGCCAGATCGGCGCGCTCGATAAAGCCGTCGGCCTCGTCGAAACAGCCGTCGATATTGCCGCCCGTGCGGATCAGGCATTGCACCACCGGGTCGGTGTAGGCGGCGGGGGTCTCGAATTCGCCGCCAAAGCGGGTCTCGGGGTAGGTCTCGACCAGTGGGAACAACAGTTCGCCGTTGTAGGACAGCACCAGCGGTTTGTCGTTGGCGATCAGTTCGGCAACCAGGCTGATCAGGAACAACACCGAGAAGATGCGCAGCGACCAGAGCGCGCGCGGATTGGCCCGAAAGTTCTCGACGCGGCGCTGGTTGAGCGGCGAGAGGCGCGAGCCCCGCGCTGGGGCTGCGGGGGCGGTCGTGCGGGCATCGAGGCTTATGTCGGCGCCGTCCATTTCAGCCCTCCCTGGCTTCGAAGTCGATCCTGGGGTCGATCCAGACATAGGTCAGATCGGAGATCAGTTTGACCACAAGACCGATCAGCCCGAACAGATAGAGCGTGCCGAGCACCACCGGATAATCGCGGTTGACTACGCTCTCAAAGCCGAGCAGGCCGAGCCCGTCGAGCGAGAACACCGTCTCGATGATCAGCGAGCCGGTGAAGAAGATCGAGATGAACGCGCCCGGAAAGCCCGCGATCACGATCAGCATGGCGTTGCGAAAGACATGGCCGTAGAGCACGCGGCGCTCGCCCAAGCCTTTGGCGCGGGCGGTCATCACGTATTGCTTGCGGATCTCGTCGAGGAAGGAGTTTTTCGTCAGCAGCGTCAGCGTGGCAAAGCCTGCGATGGCCATGGAGGTGACGGGCAGCACGATGTGCCAGAGGTAATCGAGGATGTAGGCGCCCCAGGACATCTGCTCCCAGTTGTCCGAGTGCAGGCCGCGCAGGGGGAACAGTTGGTAGAACGAGCCCCCCGCGAAGAGAACCAGCAGCATGACGGCGAAGAGAAACCCGGGGATGGCATAGGCCGCGACGATCACGGCGGAGGTCACGCCATCGAAGCGCGAGCCGTCGCGCACCGCCTTGACGATGCCAAGCGGGATCGAGACCAGATAAGCGATCAAGGTGGTCCAGAGCCCGAGCGTGATCGAGACCGGCATTTTTTCGAGCACCAGATCGATCACGCTGACCGAGCGATAAAAACTCTCGCCGAAGTCGAACACCAGATAGTTGCCGATCATGATGGTAAAGCGCTCGGCCAGGGGAATGGCCTGTTTCTCGCACTCGGGCACCTCGACGTCGGGCTCGCCGGTGTAGCCCTCAGCGCAGACGATGCGGGCGAAGCCGAATTGAACTTCGAGGGCGGCCAGGTATTCCGCATCAAGGCCCTGGGCGCCGCGATACTCGCCCGTGCTGCCCGCGCCGCCGCCGCCTCCGCCACCCCCGTCGCCAGAGCCGCCGGTGAAGCGCCCGGTGGCGCCGCCGGTTTGGTTGGCGGTGTCGACTTCGGCCAGGATCTGTTCGACCGGGCCGCCAGGGGCAAACTGGATCACGACGAAGTTGAGCGCCATGATCCCGAACAGCGTTGGGATGATCAGCAGCAGCCGACGCAGGATATAGGCGCCCATCAGCCGCGCAGCCGGTCCTGGAGGCGGGCAAACTTATCCGGGTCGATCCACCAGAGATCGATCACACCGCGGGCATAGGACGGCTTTTCGGGTGGACGGCCAAAGATATCCCAATAGGCGATGGTGTGCGAGCCTTTGGTCCAGTTGGGCACCCAGATGTGCAGCGCGCGCACCACGCGGTCGAGGGCTTTGACGAGGTCGGTCAACTCCTCGCGGCTCTCGGCGGCCATGATACGCTCGATCAGCGCGTCGACCACCGGGTCCTTCAGCCCCATGACGTTGGCCGAGCCGCGCGTATCCGCTGCCTCGGAGCCGAAGATGCCGCGCAACTCGGTGCCCGGTGTCAGGCGCATGGCATAGCGCCGCCCGGTGATGTCGAAGTCGAAGTCCTTCATGCGCTCCTGGTATTGCGCCGGATCGACCAGGCGAAACACGCCTTTGATGCCGACGCGCTCCAGGTTGTTCATGTACGGATTGACGATGCGCTCGAACCCGGGGCCGGCGCCAAGCACCTCAAAGCGCAGCTCCTGGCCATCCTTGACGCGCACGCCGCCCTCGCCCACCGACCAGCCGGCCTCATCGAGGAGGCGTGCGGCACGGCGCAGATTGCGGCGGTTGCGCCCCGAGCCGTCGGTGACGGGGGGGCTGTAGGCCTCGGCGTCGAGCAGGCCCTCGGGGAGCTGGTCGGCAAAGGGCTCTAGCACGGCCATCTCGCCGGGGCTCGGCTGGCCCTGGGCTTGCATCGGGCCGCCCTCAAAGAAGCTGTCGGTGCGCTCGTACAGCTCGCCGAACAGGGTGCGGTTGGACCACTCGAAGTCAAAGCCGAGCGCAATTGCCTGGCGCACCCGGACATCCTGGAAGAGCGGGCGGCGCAGGTTGAACCACCAGCCTTGGGTGCCGGCGGTGCGCTCGTCGGGGATCGCTTCGCGCTTGACTGCGCCCTCGCGCACGGCGGGAAAGTCGTAGCCGGTGTTCCAGAGCTTGGAGAAGAACTCCTCGTGGAAACGGAAGCCGCCGCCCTTGAACGCCTCGAAGGCTGCGGTGTTGTCGCGAAAATACTCATAGCGCACGCGCTCAAAGTTCCAGCGCCCGCGGTTCACGCCCAGATCCCAGCCCCAGTAGTCGTCGCGGCGGATATAGGTGATGCGCCGGCCCGGCTCGGCCTCCTCGACGCGGTAGGGGCCGGAGCCGAGGGGAGGCTCCAGAGTCGATTCGGCGAAATCGCGCGTGGCGTAGTAGGCCTTGGAGAGCACCGGCAGCCCGCCGACGAGCATGGGCAGATCGCGCTTAGGCGCGGCCTCGGCAAAGTCGAAGCGCACGGTGCGAACATCCTCGACCGTGGCGCCAAGCACATCGCGCAGCAGCACCCGGTAGGAGGGCGCCCCCTTATCGAGCAGGATTTCCAAGGTGAAGGCGACGTCCTCTGCCGTGATCGGCGAGCCAT
>JBCDHK010000342.1:0-4217 GCA_038750185.1 Pseudomonadota bacterium | reverse complement strand
GGGCAAGCGCCAGCACGCCAGCCAGCGCAACAGCCAGCGCCCTCACAACCGCTCCACCGCGACGCGTTCGTGGGCAAAGGCGATGTGGCCTGCGATGGCTTCGACCCCGGCAATCGGCGCCTCGTAGGACCAGCCGGCGTCCTGGATCGGGCCGGATTTGGCAACGATATGGAAATAGCGCGCATCGCCCTTGTGCGGGCAGTGGGTGGTCTTGTCGGAGGGCTCCAGAAAGGCCATGCCGATGTCCTCGCGCGGGAAGTAGACCACGCCGTCGTAGCCTTTCTCTTCGAGCAGCAGCGCGGCGGTGGTCTCGGCGATCACGGCACCGCCTGCGCGCACGACGTAGGTGCCGCCGGCGGGGCGGATGGTCAGAACTTCGCTCATGCGTCCCTCTTCGTTGTCGGGGGTGTGGGCCGCGGGTGCGGCTGCGGCCATCGGTCAACCTAGCTCATCAGCGGCGCACAGGCCAACGCCGCCCAGGCGCGCGCCTCCTCGGGCAGATCGGGGGCAAGCGCCTCCAGCACGCGGGCGTGGTAGGCATCGAGCCAGGTGATCTCATGCGCGTCGAGCAGGGCCGGGTCGATCAGGCGGCGCTCGATGGGGCAGAGGGTGAGCGTCTCGAACCCCAGCATGGCGCGCTCGCCGGTCTCGGGCACGGACGCTTCGCCAACGACGAGCAGGTTCTCAATGCGGATGCCGAAGTGGCCCTCGCGGTAGTAGCCCGGCTCGTTGGACAAGATCATGCCCGGCATCAGCGCCGTCGCGCCCGAGCGCCGCGAGAGTCCGATCGGGCCTTCGTGGACATCAAGGGCCGCGCCGACGCCGTGGCCGGTGCCGTGGTCGTAGTCGAGCCCGGCCTGCCAGAGGCTGGCGCGGGCTAAGGCGTCGAGATCGCGCCCGCTGAGGCCCTCGGGCCAGCGCGCGCGGCTGATGGCGATCATGCCCTTGAGCACCAAGGTGAACGGGCGGCGGGCGGTCTCAAGCGGCGTGCCGTAGGCCAGGGTGCGGGTGATGTCGGTGGTGCCGTCGGGGTATTGCCCGCCCGAATCGACCAGCAGCACCTCGCCGGGGGAGAGGGTGCGGTTGGTGGCGCGGGTGACGCGGTAGTGGACAATGGCGCCGTGCTCGGCGGCACCGCAGATGGTGTCGAACGAGATGTCGCTCAGGCAGCCGGTCTCGCGGCGAAAGGCCTCCAGGCGCTCGACGATGGCGATCTCGTCGAGGGCGGTGTTGGTTTCGGCTTGGGTGTCGAGCCAGTGCAAAAAGCGCACCATGGCCACGCCGTCGCGGTGGTGGGTGGCGCGCATGCCGGCGATCTCGGCGGCGTTCTTGCGGGATTTGGGCAACAGGCAGGGGTCTTCGCCCCAGTCGAGGCTGGCGCCGGCGCGCTCCAAACGGTGGGCGATCCAGAGCGCACAGCTGCGTGCATCGAGGCGGACGTGCTGGCCCGAGAGCCCATCGAGCGCTGCGCCGAAGCTCTCGACGGGGGCGACCTGCACCTCGGGGCCGAGCGTGTCGCGCACAGCGCTGTCGAGCTTGTCGGGCGCCATGAACAGCGACACAGCGCCGCTGTCGTGCAGGATGGCAAAGCCGAGGGCGACGGGGAGGTGGGCCAGATCGCTCCCGCGCAGGTTGAGCAGCCAGGCGATGGCATCGGGGCGGCTGAGGACCGCACTATCGCAGCCCGCCGCGCTCAGCGCTTTGGCCAGACGGGCACGCTTGGCGCTGGCGCTCTCGCCGGAGATGTCTTCGGGGTGCAGGCGCACCGCACCCATGGGGGCGACGGGGCGGTCCTGCCAGAGGCTGTCGATGGGGTTGGCCTTGAGCGGGCGCAGACTGGCCCCGGCGCGCTCAACAGCTTTGCTCAGGCGCTCGATCTCCTCGCGCCCGTGCAGCCAGGGGTCGTAGCCGAGCACGCTGCCCGGCTGAAGATTGACCGCGAGCCAGTCGGTGGGCGCGGTCTCGCGCGTGGCCACCACGGTAAGGGCCCGGGCGTCGGTCTGATCGGCGGCTTGGAGCGTGTAGCGTCCATCGACGAACAGCGCCGCCTTGGTGGCCGCGACCACCCCCAGCCCGGCGCTACCGGTAAAGCCGGTCAGCCAAGCCAGACGTTCATCGCAAGGCGCGACGATCTCGTTTTGATGGGCATCGGCGCGCGGCACCAGCATGCCGTCGAAGCCGGCGCGCTCCAGCGCGAGGCGCACCGATTGGATGCGCGCTGCGCTTTCGGCACTGCCGGCGGGGGGATCGAAGGTCTGGAACATCGCCAAGTCGCTCGCACATCCGTTTTGGGGTTTGGGGATCGGCAAACCCTTGCCCGAGCCCCAGCGCCGGGCAAGGAAAATCTGTTCTCAGCCGGCTTCGGGCGCCAATAGGGCGCCAGCGCCCGCAGCCAGTTCTTCGGGCGAGAAGCCGATCAGGAGCACCAGCGTGCGCCCCTCGCCGTCCCTGGCGGTGATGCGGCGGGCCAAGCGCCCGCGCCGCCAGCCGATCAGCGTATCGCGGCCCTCAAAGCGTGCGGCTGGGGCGCCCGATGCCCCATCGAGCACGACCTGCACCCCGCCCTCACCATCGAAGACCGCCTCGCCAAGGCGCCCGCCGAGCCCGCGCAACAGCACGCGCTCCAGCCCGAGCGCTTCGGCCACGAACAGTCCGTCGAGCCCGAGCGCGGGCGCAGACAACCGTGCCGTGGTGCCGGTGGCATAGGCCATCTCGGTGCGGGGCACGGCCAGGATATCGTCATAGGCCAGGACTTCGCAGCCACAGTCGGGCAGTGTGGCGACCCGTGCTAGACACTGCGCGAGGGCTTGGGAGACGGCGCCACCGGTTGTCGGTGCTCTGGACACGCTCACCGCCGGACAGCGCGCGGCCGGAGCACCGCGGGCCAGGGCACGCGGGGCTTGAAGGCTCAGATAGCGCCGTCCCTCGGGGTGGCCCACCAGCCAGGCCAGTGCTTCGGCCCGCACGCGCGCAGCACCCTCGCGGCGCTCCAGAACGGCGGCGGTGTTGCGCTCGGCGACCCGGACTGCGGCGGTCACTGCCGCTTGGTTTTCAGCTTGAACGGCGGGCGGCCGCGGTAAAACAACCAAGCGTTGTGCCGCCAGGGGCTCGCCGATCCGGGCTCTGGCGGTGAGTCGGTCGTCGGGTAGGGTTGTGCAACCTGCAAAACTCAGCGATAGGATGAGCACGGCAAAACCGCCTCCGGGTCGGCATCGCATCGGGTTTCCTTTCCGTGATCGGCGTCAAGTGGGAAAAATACCCTCAAAAAAACCATCTCGGCGTCCGATCTGTGAGATAAGAGTCTTCAGGCCGTCGGAAATACGCGCATAATGCTTCTAGGAGTAGGATGGGTCGGGACATGGAGGCCAGCGGGGTAGCGAATTGAGCGGATACGACAGCAGCGAGACACGCGTCATCGAAGGGCGTGTCAAATGGTACGACGTCGTCAAGGGCTACGGCTTCGTCGTGCCGGATCCGGGTGGACCGGACATCATGGTGCACGCGTCATGCGTGCGCTCGTTTGGACGGATGACCCTTGCCGACAACGCCGTGATCAAGCTGGTCGCCACGCGCGGCGAGCGCGGCCTGCATGCGGTCGAACTACTGGAGGTTGAAGAACCCCCGGTGGTCGAGACCGCCAGAGACCCCAATGACGAAAGCGCGCGCCCGACCGAATACCTGGATTCCGATCAGGTCAGCGGTCCTCTCCTGCCAGCGCGCGTCAAGTGGTTCGACAAGCAGAAGGGTTTTGGCTTCGTCAACATCTTCGGGCGCGATGAGGACGTCTTCGTCCACATGGAGACCGTGCGCCGCTGCGGTTTTCAGGATCTCTCTGGGGGGGAGGGCATGGCGTGCCGTACCTTCCGTGGCCCGCGCGGGCTGATGGTGGCGGAGTTGCGGCTTTGGGAGGCGGGTGCCGATGGCGATGCACCGCTGCAGACCCAGGACGCCATGCCCCCCGACCTCTACGCGCCCCAGCCTGATGTGCCCGAGGACGGTGCCGAGCAGGACTGAACCGATGGGCCTGCTGCCCCGCACCGCCAGAAGCCGCACTGCCCCGCTGGCGCTGGCTGCGGCCTTGGCACTGCCCCTCGTGCATGCTGCCGAGACCACCTCTGGGCCGGCTCAGGACGAGGCCATGGCCCATCCCGACGCCTGTACGGCCAAGGCGGTGGTGATTTCGAGCGAGACCGGCGTGCATGCCTTCGAGGTCGAGC
>JBCDHK010000341.1:0-4275 GCA_038750185.1 Pseudomonadota bacterium | reverse complement strand
GTCGGCCTCTCGATCAACGATGTGGAGCTGCGCGAGATCGCCACCGCCGACACCATCGCCGTCTTCTCCGATCCCTCCATCGCCGCCGTCGGCACCTACGAGCCTTTCCTGAGCCAGGCCGTACAGATCCTGCCGGACCGCGCGCCGCGCATCCTGGTCTCCTCGCGCGAGGAGCCCGACATCATCGTCGACATCATCACCGCACGCGACGACGCGCTGGCCGAGAACCCCGCCAAGTTCGAGAGCTTGCTGCGCTGCGTCTACCGCGCGGTGGATTTTCAACGCGCCAACCCGGACAAGTTCGCCGAGCTTGCCGCCCCCTACTTTGGCCTCACCCCCGCAGACATCACCGAGATCGTCGAAACCTCGCTCGATTACACCACCTACGAGGACGCGGTGGCCTTTCTGGGTGCGGCCGGCGGCACGGGCAAACTGCACGGCGTCTTCGATGAGGTGATGCAGCTCAACCTCGACTTTGGCGCGGCCGACACAGCCCTCGTCGCCGCCGATGAGATCGACAATACGCTGCTCACCGACCTCTTCGACGGGCACGAGCGCTAGGCTTTGCGCCTGCCCTCCGCCAAGGCGGCCATCGGGATCGCGAGCACGCTCGCCCTTCTCCTGACATGGGAAGCGATCTCGCGCACGGGGCTTGCGTCCGAGCGCTTCCTGCCCGCGCCGACCACCGTGGTCACGACGCTCTGGTCGATGATCTGGGCGCGCGATCTGCTCTACCACGCCGGCGTCTCGACGCTGCGGGTCTGGATCGCCTTTGGCATCGCAGCCGCCATGGCGGTGCCCATCGGCATCCTGATGGGCTCGTTCAAAGCCGTGGGCGCTGCGCTGGAGCCCGTCGTCGATTTCATCCGCTACCTGCCGGTGCCCGCGCTCGTGCCGCTCTCGATCATCTGGTTTGGCGTGGGTGAAGAGACCAAGATCTTCCTGCTCTGGCTCGGCACGTTCTTCCAACTCGTGCTGCTCGTGGCCGACGACGTGCGCCGCGTTCCCACCGAATACCATGAGACGGCCATGACCGTCGGCGCGCCCGGCTGGCGGCGCCTGATCGACGTCTCGCTGCCCGCCATGCTGCCGACGCTGGTCGACAATATGCGCATCACGCTCGGCTGGTGCTGGACCTATCTCATCATCGCCGAGATCGTCGCGGCCAAATCCGGGCTCGGCTTTGTGATCTGGCAGGCGCGCCGCTTCTTTCAGACGCCCGAGGTGATGGCCGGTGTCGTCACCATCGGCATTATCGGCTTGGCCACCGACCAACTGCTGCGCGCCGCTCACCGACGCCGGTTCGGGTATCTCGCACGATGAGCCATCTGGCGCGCTATCTGGCGTTCGAGCAAGTCACCAAGGCCTATGGCGCCGTCGATGTGGTCGCGCCTTTCGATCTGGCGGTGGGGCAGGGCGAGTTCGTCGCCTTCCTCGGCCCCTCTGGCTGCGGCAAGACCACCCTGATGCGCATGGTCGGCGGGCTGGAGCGCCCCAGCAGCGGACAGATCACGCTGGAGGGCACGCGCCTTAGAAAACCCGACCGCCGACGCGGCATGGTGTTCCAGTCCTACTCCGCCTTTCCCTGGCTGACGGTGGCGGGCAACGTCGCTTACGGGCTGCGCTACAGGCGCGATCTGACCACGGCGCAAAAGCAGGCCCAAGTTGCCCATTTCCTGGCTCTCGTCGGGCTGAGCGATTTCGCCGAGAGTTGGCCAAACCGGATCTCGGGCGGCATGCGCCAGCGCGTGGCCATCGCGCGCACCCTCGCCGCAGGCTCGGAGATCCTGCTCATGGACGAGCCCTTCGGCGCCCTCGATGCCCAACTGCGCGAAGCCCTCCAATTGCAACTACGGCGCCTCCACACCGAGGAGGCCAAGACGGTGATCTTCGTCACCCACGATGTGGAGGAGGCGGCGTTTCTGGCCGACCGCGTCGTCGTCTTCACCCGCCGCCCCGCGCGCATCCTGGCCGAGGTCGACGTGACGGCGCACCTCGGGGCCGAGCGCACGCTCGCGATGCGCGAAAGCCCCGAGTTCTTTGCGCTGCGCAACGAACTCCTGCACCTCGTGCGCTCGACCGCCGCCGAGGAGACGCCGGTATGACGAAAGGGACACCATGACCGGATTGGAGGGCGCGCGCGTGCTCGTCACCGGCGCGAGCCGCGGCATTGGGTTGGGGGTGGCCAAGGCATTTGTGGCGGCGGGCGCCGAGGTTTTCACCCTCGCCGAGGACGACACCGTCACCGAGGCCGCCCACAGCATCGGCGCCACCGGCCTCAAGGCGGACGTGACCGAGATGCGCGCCGTCAGAGCCGCGCTGGCCAGCATCGGCCCCCTCGATGTGCTGGTGAACAACGCAGGCCTGGAGCGGATCACGCCAGTGGACGACCCCTCGCCCGAGACGCTCGCCCTCTTTCGGCGCATCCTCGACATCAACATCACCGGCATGGCCATCGTCACGACGCAAGCGCTCGGCCCCCTGCGCCCTGGCGCGCGCATCATCAACACCGCCTCGATCTGGGGGCGTGTGGGCGAGCCGCTGTTTGGCGCCTATGTCGCCTCCAAACACGCCGTGGTCGGGCTGACCAAGACCTGGGCCAAGGAACTCGGCCCCCGTCGCATCCGCGTCAACGCCGTTGCTCCGGGATGGGTGCGGACAGAGGCCGCTATCCGCTCGGCCCGGGTACTGGCGGCGCGCTCGGGAGAGGCCGAGGGCACCATCATCGCCGGCGTGGAGGCCGCACAACCACTGGCTGGCGGCTTGATGGAGCCCGAAGACATCGTGGGCGCCTATCTATTCCTGGCCTCCCCCGCCTCGGCCAACATCACCGGCCAGACGCTCAGTATCGATCGGGGGGAGGTGCCTTGGTGAGGGTTTTGGTCGTCACTGGTGATCTGTCCAGCCTCAGAGGGGCGCCCTGGGCCGTGCAGCGTTCATCGGCTTAGCCACGCCACTGTGCGCTCGCTCTGGTGCCCGCGACTGCGTAGTCCCACAGAGGCCCACGGCGCACTAAGGCGCTGCCGCCTCGGCCGCGTGTCGCTCCTCCCGCTCGGCTCAACCATGGCCGCCGGGTCCGAAACCGGGAGCAAGATCAATGGGCTGAAGGCAAGGCAGTGCCGTCAGCGGCTGCCTATGACTTAGCGTGGAAATGTACGATGCCTTACGGCATTGAGTGGTGGCTCAGGCGGTGGCGTTCTTCGGCGCCCAGTAGATGGCCAGCGCACTGACGGCGGCAGCGGCCTCGAAGATCGGCGTGAGCAGATCGACGCTGGCCGAGACCGCGGCCTGGACGGCAGCGCTCTCCAGATCGGTAGTCTCGCCGCGCTGTAGCATGTCGAGGACGTCGCCGGCAGTCTGGATCAGCTGGGCACCTCGAAGAACTGGGTTCGAGGGTTCTGGTCTGAATTCTGATCGGGCTCAGGCCCGATGGGCGAGGATGCTGGCGCTTGGTTTTTTGGCGCTTTCGCGAGGAGGGATCGCCCCTGCGCAGTTGTTTTCCCCCTCTCACGCTCACCTCGCCCGTCGCTCGTGCCAGAGCAGGCGGCGCATGGTGTAGGTGAGATTGGCGAGGCCGATCTTGGCCCTGGTGCGGACCAAGCCGATCACTCGGATATCGAGCGCCATGGCCCCCTTCTGTTGGGCAAAGACATGCTCGATGGCCGCGCGCACCTTGGAGCGTGTGGCGTTGCCGCGCTTGATGTGGGCCGGCATCGGTTTTGTCGGTTTGCGGCGATGGATCTGACTGGTGAGACCGTGGCGGCTCAGAAAGGCCTCGTTCGCTTTGGAGCGGTAGGCGCCGTCGGCCCAGACGCCTGAGCCGGTGTTGCCCGGGTCGGTGTTGCCCGGGTCGGTGTTGGTGGTGTCGATCAAGCCGGGGCGCAGACGTCGGCTGTCCGTGCGCGGCGGCGTCGGTGACGTCCCAGCGGCGGATGAAGCCGTGGCGTCGGTCGATGCTGGCGTGGGTCTTGTAGCCAAACACTGGAATGGCGACGTCGCAATGTCGGCTGCCGGGGGCTGTCAGGATTTCGGTGTAGCGGGGACCGGCCCGGTTTCATTCTGATCGCTCTCAGCCCCGCATGGGGGTGAAGCGATCTTTGAGCATGATGGCGAATTGATTGACCGCTGTCAGCCACTCTCTCACTGTTCGCGCCGTTTTCTCATGGCCGCGGATTGCGAGATAGAGCAGCTTTTCGGCCGCCTGCTCGGACGGGAACGAGCCGCGGGTCTTGATGGCTTTCCTGATTACCCGGTTCGGGATTTCCACAGCGTTCG
>JBCDHK010000340.1:0-4277 GCA_038750185.1 Pseudomonadota bacterium | reverse complement strand
GCGCCAACTGACTGCTTCACCGGTGAAGTACTCGGGCGCGGTGTACTGGAAGGTGCCGAGGATGTCGGGCGCGCCGTCCTGAGGGCCCAACTCCTGCACGCCCGCCACATAGGCCGAGCCGAAGTCGATCAGCGTCAGCCTACCGCCTGCACCCAGCATGATGTTCTCGGGGCGCAGGTCCTGATGCAGCATCTCGCGGCGGTGGAAGGCGCGCAGGGCCTTGATGGTCTGGCCGATCACCGAGCGCACGTCGTCGAGGGTCTGCTCCGGCGTGTCATGCATCCATTGGCGTAAGGTTTGGCCCTCGACGTAGTCGGTGACGCTGTAGAGCGCCGTGCGCGCTGTGGCTGCCGGCGGCGCGCTCAACACGTTGGGGTGGGAGAGGCGGCGCGCGACCCACTCTTCGCACATAAAGCGGCGCAGGGCCGCGCGGTCGTCGCGGAGCGCGCTGGCAGGCACTTTGAGGGCGACCTGGGTGCCGTCCGGGGCCTCGGCCAGGAAGATCTGCGAGCGGTGGTTGGCGTGGATCTCGCGCAAGAGCGTGTAGCCGTCGATGGCACGCCCCGGCGCCAGATCGCGGGGCCAAGGGAGCCCGGCCAGTTCAGCTCCCACCTCTTCGGCGGCCTCCAAGGGCAGGCTCTCGACGCGCACGATCTGCAGCGTGAGGTTGTCGTCGCTTATCGGCGCGGTCTCGGCCACGATGCGCTCGGCCAAAGCGTCCAGCGCTTCGCCGGAGGTCAGGCCCTCGACGACACGCGCCATGTCCCAGTGCTCGTGGAGGCCGTCGCTGGTCAGGAGAAACACATCGCCCTGGCGCACGCTCTCGCAAGCGTAGTCGATCTCGACGCGCGGCTCGGCACCGATGGCGCGGGAGAGCACCTCGTGCGCGCCTTCGAGACGGACGCGGTGATCGGTGGTGAGCGGCTCCAATCGGCTGCCCGCAAGGCGCCAGATGCGGCTATCACCCACATGAAACAGATGCGCCTGCCGGCCTTTCAGGATCAGCGCCGACAGGGTGCAGACATGGCCACGATCACGGTCGCGGATGCCGGCGAAACTGGTCTGGGCATGGAGCCACGAATTGGCGGCGGCAATCACGCGCGAGGCGGCGGTCTTGACGGTCCAGCTCTCGGGCGTGGTTATGTAATCGCTCAAGAGCGACTTGACGGCGGTCTGGGCGGCTTGGGCGCTGAGCTCGGAGGTCGAAATCCCATCGGCCAGCGCAAACACCAACCCCTTGAGCACGCGCACCTCACCCTCGGGCAACAACGCACCGTGAAAGTCGTCATTGCACGGCTTTGGCCCAGCCGACGTGGCTTGGCCGAGGCTAACCGAGAGGTCTGGCTTGTGCAGCATGGTGGCGGGACAACTCAGCGGGATGAAGGGCCGCCCCGCAGGGCAGCCCAGGGTCTTGCTTACTCAGCCGGGGTGCCGACGGAGTTCTCGGTGACCGGACGCGGCAGCGGCGGGTCGGTCTTGAAGTGGGTGGCGTAGATCATGGCGCCGACGAAGGTCAGGCCACCGATCAGGTTGCCGATCACAGTCGGGATCTCGTTGTAGGCGAAGTAATCAAACCAGGTGAAGTTTGCGCCCAAGAGAATGCCGATCGGGAACAAGAACATGTTCACGATGGAGTGCTCAAAGCCGAGGTAGAAGAAGATCAGGATCGGCATCCACATCGCGATGACTTTGCCCGGAACCGAGGTCGACATCATCGCCGCGACCACACCTGTCGAGACCATCCAGTTACACATCACCGCGCGGATGAAGAGCGTCAGCATGCCCGCGCCGCCCGCTTCGGCATAGCCGATGGTCCGGTCGTGGCCGATGGCCATCAGCTTTTGGCCAACCGCATCCGCCTCATGGGTGAAGCCGGTGGTGAAGATGATCGCCATGAAAATGGCCGTGGTCATGGCGCCGGCGAAGTTACCGACGAACACCAGGCCCCAGTTGCGCGCGATGCCCTGCCAGGTGACGCCCGGGCGCTTGGCAACCAAGGCCAGCGGGCAGAGCGTGAACACACCCGTCAGCAGGTCAAAGCCGAGCAGATAAAGCAGCGAAAAGCCGACCGGGAACAGCAGCGCTCCGAGCAGGAAGTTGCCTGTGTTGACGGCGATGGTTACGGCAAAAGCCGCCGCCAGCGCCAGGATCGCTCCCGCCATGTAGGCGCGGATCAAGGTGTCCTTGGTGGACATGAAGATCTTCGCTTCGCCCGCATCGATCATCTGGGCTGCGAATTCCGATGGTTTTACGTAAGACATTAGGTGTCCTTTCCTTACAGCATTCTGCTGCGCGTCTTGCCCCTGTTGTTGCGGCTGCGGTCTCGGGAGCGTCGAGGCTGCAGGGTTTTTCTCTTGGCCTCTGTCTTCATCTTGGCTGCGGCGACAGGGCGGGCCGCCTGGGTTTGCGGTATGCCGCCCCTTTGGCTCGGGGCGGACGGCGTCGGTTGCGGGTGCTGCGCGGGCAGCACCGCTGCGGTGTCCGTTTGGATAGACTTGCCATTAGCGAGAGCGCCGTGGGCGCCGGGGCTAGAGCAAACGGCTATCGCACCTGCAACACGAAGGCCCATTCCGGCGGCGGGGCCGGTGTGGCGCATTGGCAGGCTGAGGCTGCGGACACAGCGAAGTCGTCTCTACGTCCGCCCTGATTCCAATCAGGCGTTGCTCCCAGGACCGCGCACAGCGTCGCGGCATTATGGTTTGGATCGAACAGATCGGTGCTGTCGTTGCAGCGACCGAGCGTGGGCAGAAATTCCTGCACCCGCATGTTGTATGGGGTGCCGCAATCACCATGTACGCACTGTCGGGCGCGCAAAAACATCACGCGCTCAGGTACAAGCACTGCACAAACGTCAATTTCAGAAGAGACAGCAGTCAGCATTCGGCACGGCTTCTCTGTTCGCGACACTCAGAGTGTTCTTGAGTGAGCAGGTCGATGGTTCGGAGGTTGGGACGTCTATGCCCAATGCCGACAAGCGACAGAGTCAGCGCCGTTGCTGATGGGGTAGAGTGATCATAGATCGGTGATTGCGTCTTCTGCTTTTTTTGCTCCATGATGTTGCCGAAAACGCAACAGGAGCCCCCATGCAGCACGAGACCTCGCTACGTGCCGTCGATGAGATCGCCCGCGCCGGCTCGATCCGCGGGGCTGCCGAGAAGATGGCGATCACCCCCTCCGCCCTCAACCGCCGCCTGCTGGCCATCGAAGAGGAACTCGACGTCCAGTTGTTCGAGCGCTTGGCAAGCGGTGTCAGGCTGAGCGCGGCGGGCGAGTTGTTCATCGTCCACGCCCGGCGCCAGTTGGCCGACATGAAACGCCTGCGCTCGCAGATCGAAGACCTCAAAGGCGCGCGCCGCGGCCACGTCCAGATCGCCTGCGACAACAGCCTCAAGCCCGCCGGCAGCTTAGCGCGCGCGCTCTCGGCCTATCAGAGCCGCTATCCCGGGGTGTCCTTCGGCATCGACGTCCTGGAGGCGCGCCAGATCGCGGCGCATCTGACCCAGTACCGCGCCGATCTCGGTTATGTCCTGCACCCCAAGACCGACGCCAACGTCAGCTCGCTGGCCTCCGCGCCCGCGCGCATTGCCGTGGTGACGCGGGCTGGCCATCCGTTGGCCGGGCGCACGCCGCTCCGCCTGGAGGCAGCGCTTGCCTATCCGGTCGTCCTGGCCCCGCATGGCTCGCTGCGGGCCCTCTTGACGCTGGCCGCGCGGGCCCAGCGCCTGGCGCTCACGCCGGTCATCGAAGCCGATCTGGCCTTTGCCCGCCAACGCATGACCGAGGGCGAGGCGCTCTGCTTCGAGGTCGACACCGGCCTCACCCCAGACGAGACCGACACCCTGGTGCGCACTCCCCTGGCCGCCAAGGACATCGCACCAAGCCACGTCCACCTCGTCCAACTACGCGACCGCCCGCTCTCGGTCGCCGCCGGACGTTTCGCCGAAGCCATCAAGCAAAATTTTGCAAGCCTCTCGGCGGAGGGGCAAGGGTGAGGCGCCTCTCGCATCCCAGGGGCGCCTACGTGAACCAACTTTTCAGCCATTCGACGATCTCCGGATAGCGTTTTTCGATCACGCTCCAGGCTTTGTCGAACTTGCTCACCACATCGGCCCCCTTGGCCGCGCCAGATACGATCTTCTCCACCCATTCCTTGATCCGGACCACCTTGGCGCCGTCGCGATCGGCTGCCGTCTTTGCCTCACCGTTGGGGACTGTCTCTCCGGGGGACTGGGCGACCGCCTCGGCCATGGTCTGCGTGTCCTGGCGAAGCTCCTCTT
>JBCDHK010000339.1:0-4282 GCA_038750185.1 Pseudomonadota bacterium | reverse complement strand
GACCTCGCCGTAGGCCTCGGCCCAGATCTGATCGAGCCCGTAGTAGGCGAACATGGAGGCCACATCCAGGCTGTAGCGCGTGGCGAAGGGGAAGTAGCCGCCGAAGACCGAGATATCCACCGGCGAGGCCATGGTGGCATCGTCGGACTGCACGGCGTCGATGGTGCCGTTTTGCATGGCGCGGAACAGCTCGGAGGTCGGCACCAGCTGATCGGCGTAGAACAGCTCGATCTCCATCTCGCCGTTGGCCGCGGCATTGAAGGCATCGATCTGGGGCTTGATCACATGCGCACCGAGGGGGGCGCCGGAGTAGGTCTGCAAGCGCCAGCGGATCGGGGCGGTCTGTGCGATCACGGCGGGGGCGGCGAGGGCGGTGCTGGCGGCGGCGGCACCGCCAAAGCCCACGCGGGTCATGAAATCGCGGCGGCTCTTCAGGATGCGCTCGGACGGGCTGAGGGTGTTGTCCGGTTTCTTGGGGGTGGTCATGGATGATCTCCTCTGTCGGTTTCGCCTCTTGTGGGCGTCGGTCTTGGGTCGTCTTATCTCAGCGCCCGCGCACCGTCTCGGGCAGCCAAAGCGCTAGCTGGGGAAAGAGCATCACCAAAGCGATGGTCAGCGCCATCATGGCAACGAAAGGCCAGATCGAGCGGTAGATGTCGAGCAGGCTGATCTCCTTGGGCGCCAGCGCACGCATGAGAAACAGGTTATAGCCAAAGGGCGGCGTGATGTAGGCGATCTGACAGGTCATGGTGTAGAGGACGCCAAACCAGATCAACTGGTTGTCAAAGCCCAGATCGAGCAGCTTGACGAGCGGCACGTAGAGGGGGGCGACGATCACCAGCATGGCGGTGTCGTCGAGAAACATCCCCATGACGATGAAGCTCACCTGCATCATGATGACCACCTGCCAGGGGGTCAGTTCCCAATCGGTGATGAACAGGCGCTCGATGGCCCGCACGGCGCCGAGCCCGTCGAAGACGGCACCAAAGGCCAGCGCCGCCAGGATCAGCCAGAGAAACATGCAGGAGATGCCGAGCGTCTTGCGCGCGGTCTGGTGCAGCATGGTGAGGGTGAGGCGGCCTTTGACGGCAGCAGCAAGGGTGGCGCAGGTGGCGCCCACAGCCGCGCTCTCGACCAGGCTGGTGAAGCCGGTGACGAAGAGCCCCGTCATGGCAAAGAAGATCAGAAACGGAATGATGCCAAAGCGCAGCAGCTTGAGCTTTTCGCCAAGTGGCATGGCCAGTTCTTCGTCGGAGACCGTGGGGGCGAGCGCCGGATTGGCGCGCGCACGCAGGCTGACGTAGAGGATGAACATCGCCGCCATGATCAGCCCAGGGATAACCCCGGCCAGCCACAACTGGCTGACGGGCTGGCGCGCGATCATGCCGAAGAGCACCATCACCACCGAAGGCGGCACCAGGATCCCAAGCGAGGAGCCGCCCTGCACCACGCCCGTGATCAACACCTTATCGTAGCCGCGGCGCAGCATCTCAGGCAGCGCAATGGTGGCGCCGATGGCCATACCGGCGACCGAGAGGCCGTTCATGGCCGAGACGATCACCATCAAGACCAGCGTGCCGATGGCCAAGCCCCCTGCCATCCGGCCAAACCAGACGTGGAGCATGCGGTAGAGATCTTCGGCGATCCCGGACTCTGAGAGCACATACCCCATGTAGATGAACAGGGGCAGCGTCAGCATGGGAAACCAGTTGAACAGCTTGAAGGCCGCGCTGAACGGGATCTCGACCCCGCCCGTCCCATAGAGCGCCAGCACCGCCGTCGAGGCGACAAAGCCGATCACGGCAAAGACGCGTTGCCCGGTGAGCAGCAGCGCCAGCATGCCGCCAAACATCACCAGCGCGATGGAGGTATCGTTCATGGCGTGCGCTCTTGGCGCAAAACGGCGATGTTCTTGATCACCAGCGAGATACCCTGCAGTACCATCAATACGATACAGCAGACCATCAACACCTTGATCGGCGCCATGGGCGGGTTCCACATGGAAAAGCGGCGCTCGTTGGTCTCGATGGCGTAGAGCGTGCTGGAGACCGAGCCGAACAGCAGCACGCCGAGATAGACCAGAAGACACACGGCGGTCAGCAGATCGAGGCGGGCTTTGCCGCGCGGCGAGAGGCGGTCGTAGAACAGATCCATGCGGACATGGTCGTTGTCGCGCAGGGTGAGCGCGCCGCCCATGAAGTAGTAGGCGGCCAGCGTGAACTGGGCGAACTCGATACACCAGTGCAGTGGGTAATCGACCACGTTGCGCGTCACCGCATCGAGCAGCAGCACGCCGAGCATGACGAAGATCAGATACATCGCGACCACGCCCACATAGCCCGAGAGGCGATCGACGAGGCGGACGTAGAGCTGGAGGGCGGCGGGCATGGCTCAGGCCGTCCGCAGGCGCGGTCTGCGGACACTCACGGGAGACACGCCCTAGTCGTCTTGCACTGCACGCTGTCCCCCTTTTGCGATTCCCGAAGGCGCTTTGAAAACGCTAGACCGGCTCCCGAGCCCTCTCAAGAAAAATTTTCCAATTGCGAAAATTTCGGGCTTCGCCAGTCGCTATTCGTGGACCGAGTTGGACATCAAGACCACCGCCGCCCCCTCGCCCGTCGCCGCATAACCGTGCACCATCTCGCCGTCGAAGACGATGCTGTCGCCCACACCGAGCGCAAGCGGCTCGTAATACTCGCTGTGGAGCGTCAGCGTGCCGGAGAGGACGGTGATGAACTCCTCGCCCGAGTGGCTGCGCAAGCCGCCGCATTCCTCCAGAGAACGGCCATGGATGCGCACGCGCCAGTTGAGGTTGCGCTTGTCGGCGAAATCCGAGCACAGCACCTCGAAGTCCATGCCCATGAGGGTGTGGCCAATCCCGGTGCCTGCGCGTGTCACCGAGCGCCGCCCGCGCGCCATGGCATGGCCCGGACGGCTGAAGAAGTGATTGGCCGGAATGGCCAGCGCCCCAGCCAGCATCAAGGCCATATCGACGGTGAGGCGGGCATGGCCGTTCTCCAGCTTGGAGAGCTGGGAGATCGAGAGCCCCGAGAGGCGTGCGACATCCTTGAGCTTGAGGCCCTTGGCGCGGCGCGCCGTGCGCAGCCGCTCGCCGATGTCGGTGCCATCGGTCATGGGATGGGCCAGGCGCATGGGCGGAAAGGCCCGCGCCGGGGGCACGGCGGCGTTTTGGGCAGTGCCGCGGTCTTTGCCGGACGGGCTCATCGGTCCTCCTCAGACCCGCATCAGCAAACCGCCATCGACGATCAATTCGATGCCGGTGATAAAACTCGATGCCTCGGAGAACAGAAACAGACAGGCGTTGGCCATATCGCGCGGCGCGCCGAGACGGCCCATGGGGATATACTCGGCCGCGGCGGCGCGTTTCTCCTCGCTATCCCAGCGCGCCTGCAAGGACGAGAGCGTCGGGCCGGGGCAGACGGCATTGGAGCGGATACCCTCACGCGCGAGCTGCATGGCCATGGATTTCGAGAACGCGCAGACCGCCGCCTTGGAGGCCTGGTAGGCGTCCTGGGGCTTTAGATCGCCGCGGTACCACTGGGTGGTGGAGAAATGCACCATGGCGCGCGCGCCCTCGGTGGCGCGCATGGCCGGCACCGCCGCGCGCACCATGTGGACCATGGACTTGAGGTTGATGTCCATCACCTGGTCCCAAACCGCCAGATCCATGTCCAGGGCAGAGGCGTCGCGCTCAAACCACAGCACCCCCGCCACATTGGCCAGATGGTCGAGACGCCCGCGTTGGGCGGCAGCCTCAGCAACGGCGGCCTTAACGAAAGCCGCATCGGCAATATCGCCCTGGTAGAAGGTGAGACGCTCACCAAAGGCCAAGAGGCGCTCAGAACAGGGCTTGAGGTCGAAGGCGGTGACACTGCCGCCGGCTTCGAGATAGCGGCAGGCGATCTCCTCGCCCATGCCCCCGCCCGCACCGGTGACGACAGCGTGGCAGCCGGCAAAGTCGAATATCATGGCGGTGTCCCCATCCGGGCCTGTGGCTGGGGGTGAGGCTAGCGCGTCCTGAATTTTCTCGCAATCGGAGAAAAAATTCGATTGCGGAAATCCCTGGTACGGAATTCCCTGGGCCGTTCATTGCCGGGTCGCTCATTGCATCGTTTGGGTTGTGTCGAGCGGATCTTGGTGGGATGAGAAAGCACGCCGCCGTTTCTCTGCTCAGGAGGCGTCCTTGGAAACCCATGTCCCAGCCCTCTGCCAGCCGCCGCTCCCACACGCCCGTGCGCAAGAGCCGTATCGGGTGAAATGG
>JBCDHK010000338.1:0-4282 GCA_038750185.1 Pseudomonadota bacterium | reverse complement strand
GCATCCGATGCTTCCCAAAGCTCCCTATAAGTCATCGATTTAACGCCGCAACGCAAGGCTGCCGCATTGGGTGTTTGGGAAACCTGATCCTTCAATAGTTCCAGTACTGTTCCACTTTCATACCAAAACCCTACTTTCCCCAAAGCCTGCCAGACAGGCAAAGGAGAACCGATGTTTAAGCGATTGATCGTGCCGCTCATTGCGGCGGTGCTGGGCGCGGGTGTCATGAGCGCGGCCTCAGCAGGCATAGGGGCTGGGATAGAGGAGCCATGGCATGATCGCGATCCCCGCAGTCGCGAGTCCCGCCATGATCAGAGCACCACTGACGCGATCCGATACTTGGCTCAGGTCTCGGTCGGCGAAACGCAAACCCAAGGAGCCAGCCGCGGTGAGCAACAGGGCGGCGACCATGAGACAGCCGGCAACTAGGAGACCAGTACTGCGCAAGAAATCAATCCACGCAAAGAGCGCAGGACTATAATTGCAGAACGAAGACAGTTCCTCGACTTGTTGAGCGTATCCAAGACCCAAGCGCAGCATCAGAGTGATCCTCCCAGCGCGCGAGCCACCAACACAATGCTCGCTATCATGCAGAACACGAAGATGATTTCTGCAAACACGCGAGCGATCAGCGAGGGGGGCTTGTCGCCTTCGGGCTTGGTCTCGGGCTGCGTGCTAGAATTTTGCGCTGGCTGCGCTTTGGCCGCAGGTTTGGTTTGGCCCACCCGCTCCACGCGGCGCAGGCGATAGTTCCAAACGGCCCTGCCCGTCGCCAGTTCGCGCATCATCAGATCCAAGTCGGGCGAGTGCAACTCGTCATCGTGGACCCAGATCCGAACCTCCTCGGTGCCAATGCTGGTGAACGTCTTTGCGATTGGGCGGGATGGGTTGATCGGCTTGCCAGTGCCCGGGGTGCGGCCCAGGTTGTCCATCATCACACCCCCAGATGCTTGATGGCTTCCAGAGCCAGGACGACCATCGCCAGCAAGGTCAACGACCTTGCGACAAAGCGCCGATAGCCAGTGCCTCGGAAAGGCCAGGCCACCACATAAGCAAGGCCATAGACGAAGGCCGCGACGCAGAGAACGGCGACTACGAGCAGAGCGGGGAAGGCGAGGTCTGACATGAGGCTCATAGCAGCACCAGCGCCATTGAGATCGCGGCCAGGATGACGGCTACGCCGCCGTAGATTTGTGATCGCCTGCAAAGAATGGCGACACGATCACAAAGCTCTCTCGAGCGCTCCAAGAGCTGGCGGCGCTCCTCTTCAGCGGAAATCTCAACTCGGCGCACGCGATGTTCGGCTGTTTGGCGATGGTAGCCGAGACGATCCAGTTCGGCGATCCAGTCAGGGGAGTCCTCGCGCAAGAGAGCCTCAGCCTTTGCGCTGTCATCGACAAGAGTGATCGACAATCCGCTCAGGGTGGGCATTTTACCGGGCATTTCACAATGCCAAGCGTTCAAGGTGCCGGTGGGCCTGGTCTTGAACTCGGCAAGCGAAGCCTCGACGAGCGCTTCTGCCGTGCCGTCGCCGCGGCTGCCGTCGCGAAAATCTTCGAGGGCGGCGATCAGGTCGGGCTCGCGTTCAGGCTCGGTGGTACTTGGGGCGTCAAACATGCGGTGTCTCCCATGCCGCAGGGGGGCGGCTGTGGAAGAGGCTTGCACTAAATCAGTGCTGGTTGCAACATAAAAAGCACTGATTTAGTGCCAGACGAAATTACTACTTAAACGTAAATCACATATCCAATCTGCAATTGTGCAAGCGATTGGGGTATATGATGAACAAAATAAGCCGGGCCGTTGCCGATGCCACAGACAATGAAATCATT
This sequence comes from Pseudomonadota bacterium, assembly GCA_038750185.1. GTDB lineage: Bacteria > Pseudomonadota > Alphaproteobacteria > Rhodobacterales > Rhodobacteraceae > Thermohalobaculum. The sequence goes on along the minus strand of JBCDHK010000338.1, from coordinate 2,453 downwards.
GAGTTCTGCTTCGAGGCCGATTTCAGTCTCGACTTGATGGTTGAGGTTCGTGACTACTATCAGACAAGGCTAGAGCTAGCTCATGTGTTAGAAGAGAAGTATCACCCAGATAAATCCAATCTAAAGTAACACCCGGGAAACTCGCCTTGATAGCCCTTGCCTTTTCAATAGAAGGTCTTCTCCCGCCGCTCTCCCACGCCGCAACTTCACCGCGCAGCACCCCTATACGGTCAGCAAATTCGCTCTGCTTCATCTTCGAGTAGCCTCGAAGCTTTGCTATGCGCCTTCCAACGGTGTGTGCTGCATAAGGTGTATCCATGCACTGAAAGTGTGCGTGATTTGGCGTGCTGGCTATGAGCATATTAGTGCTTGTTTGATGCACTGATTTAGTGCATTGGTTGATGTATGGAAAAGCCCAAAGACCTCATAGCCGCGCTTGGGCCAGATGGCCTTGATGCTGTCGCATCGGCGGCAGGTGTCACGCCCAGAACCGTTCGGAACAAGGCAAACCGTCTGCTTCCGGCTTCTTGGTTTCAAGCCGTTAAAGAGCTTTGTGACAAACGCGGCATTGATTGCCCTATCAGTCTTTTTTCCTTTGTGCGTAGGCAGGAAGACGCCGCATGACTGCGCTCGCACCCAATCCGTGCTGGTCATGCCCGCACCCTTCACCATCGTCCCCGACGCGGACGTGGGGTTCATCCGTTTTAATTCAAGATCAATGGTGGGGTGCATGACCCGCGCAGGGCGACCCTCTGGCATCACCACGCAGCCCCAGCCCCCCTGGTGGGCCGAAGCGCGCAAGTTGCGCGGCTTAGGTGTCAGCCTTGGCGAAATCGCGGCGTACTTCGGAAAAAGCGTGAGCAGCGTCCACCAGGCGCTGCAGGCAACCCCGCGCCCGACTACCACCGAGCGCGCCTGCCTGAGCTGTGGCACTTCCTTTGCCTCGACCGGCCCTGGCCATCGCCTCTGCACCGCGTGTCGTGGTCGCAGCGACAACCCGCTGGAGCCGTAGCCATGACCGCGCCGCAACCAACACCCCAACATGCCGAGACAGGGATTTCAGAAACCCCACCCATCCCCTTCCCCGTCTCGTGGCCGCACCGGGTTTTCCCTGCCCACCGCGGTCCGCGCGCTGGACGCAATGGCATGCTCCAGCACCCCGCCCGCCGTCTGTCGTGGGGCGGCGGGCACCCCTCCCAGTCGAGCCCCCGGCCTCCACACCGGGGGCGTCCAGTTTTCGGGCCACCCCAGACAAGGGCCATCGAGCAGTGCGCCCTGGGCGAGGCACCAACGTGATCGTGCTGGGCTTGAGCCTCGTCCTCCTCACCGCCGCCCTGGTGTGGCGTGTGAGGTGGTCGGGGCGCAGTCGAGCCACCAGAAATCGCGATGCCTCGCCCGCCTCCCTTGACGATCCGGCAGCCACGCGGCGCCGACGCCCGCCCTGACGCGAAACGGGCCGGGACCATCACGATCCCGACCCGCCTGATTTTCCACCGTCTTCCCCATGACGACGCCGCTTTCGCGGCGAGCAACCGGCTGCGCCCCAGCCAGCACCGATGGAGTACGTCCGTGATAACAGAAGATGTCGTCCACCGCAGTATTTTATCCCACCTGGGGCAAACGCTCACCGGAGCGACCTTCGGCCCGTGGCACACGCCAAACGGCGGCCAGCGTCCAGGCATTGTCGGCCCCAAGATGCGCGGGCTCGGCGTGATGCCAGGCATTCCCGATCTGCTCCTGTTGCATGACGGCGGAACGTTTGGGCTCGAAATCAAGAGGCCCGGCAAGAATGCCACTCCCCAGCAAGCCGCCTTGCATGAACAGATGCGCGCGGCGGGCGCCCTGATCGAGGTCGTGCGCTCGATCGAGGAAGCGCAAGCAGCGTTAACCAAATGGGGCATCGCAACACGGTTCACGGGCCGGTTCGGGGGCGGGCTATGAGCGCGGCACAGGACACCTTCAACCGGCACTTCGCTCTGGCCATAGCCGAAAAACGCTTCCTGGGCGGGATCGCCATGGGGGTGGGGCATGCGCTCGCCTACTTAATCGGCGAGAACACCGACCGCCCATGCGATGTCTCGTTTGAGGAACTGCGCACGCTGACCGGGTGGTCGAGGAACACGATCAGCAAGGCGGTCGACCAGCTTGTCGCGGCTGGCATCTATATCGTTCGGTCGGGCCAAAAGCGGCGGACCAGGAACAGCTACTGGATCCGCCCGCTCGGCCCGGTCTGCGTCGATGCTGATCCAGCCCATGCGATGGCCAGCTTCCAGCAGCAGCACCGCCCGACAAAGCGGTTCGACCACCCCCTTCAAGGCGAGCTGGATCTCGGCCTGGCCGTCCAGCCCGGGGGACGTGAGGCGCCAGTCACTAGCTCACCTGGTGAGCTAGCTAGCTCAGGAGGTGAGCAGTCTGGCGATTTGGACTGCTCAGGAGGTGGGCGCAATATAGGT
>JBCDHK010000337.1:0-4285 GCA_038750185.1 Pseudomonadota bacterium | reverse complement strand
TTCGCCAGACCCAGGGCGCGGGCCTCATGCCCGATGGCACCTCACGCTTCTCATACAAGGGCAAGCAGATCCTGCACTACATGGGAACCTCGACCTTCTCGGAATACACCGTGCTGCCCGAGATCTCGGTCGCCAAGATTTCCAAGGAAGCGCCGCTCTCCAAGGCCTCGGTCATGGGCTGCGCGGTGCCGACGGGCATCGGCGCGGTGCGCAACACCGCCAAGGTCGAGGCCGGCGCCACGGTCGCAGTCTTCGGCCTCGGCGCGGTCGGCATGGCGGTGATCCAGGGCGCGGTCCTGAACGGCGCCTCGCGCATCATCGGCATCGACGTCAACACGGCCAAGTTTCCGCTCGCCAAGGCGCTCGGCGCCACCGAGTGCATCAACCCCAAGGACTACGCCGAGCCGATCCAGAACGTGCTCGTCGAGATGACCGGGGGCGGTCTGGACTACACCTTCGAGGCGGTGGGCAATGTGAACCTCATGCGTGCAGCCCTTGAGGCCTGCCACAAGGGCTGGGGCGAGTGCACGGTGATCGGCGTCGCCGGCGCCGGCCAGGAGATCGCCACACGGCCCTTCCAGCTGGTGACCGGGCGGGTCTGGCGCGGTACGGCCTTTGGTGGCTTGCTCGGGCGCAGCCAGCTGCCCGGCATGGTCGACGAGTGGCTGCGCGGCGACTTCAGCGTCGATCCCTACATCACCCACCACATGACCCACGGCCAGATCAACACCGCCTTCGATCTGCTCAAAGCCGGCCAGTCGATCCGCTCGGTCATCCACTTCCAGCCAAGCGACACCATGACCGTCAACACCCTGCCAGGAGAGCTTGTCCCGGAGTGAGGGCACCGCCGCAGACGGCGCGCGCTGCCACCACGTTGCGCGCGCCGGACACCCAGCCTCAATGAGAGACTGCCCCGGCGCCCTCCCCCGCTTCAGCCATGGGTCTAATGCGCACATCCCCAATCTTGGGGATAGCACGCGACAACGACGGTATTCGACACTAGCGCCCACCCGCCCCCGCGCGGGCCGTGCCAGACGGACAGATGAAGGGCGCCGCCATGAGCTTTACCGTCACCACCACCACCGCCACCGGGCGCAGCCTCGCCAGCAACGGCCTCGGCGTGGTCACCGCTACCGGCACCATCGCCACCTCGACCAGCAACGGTGTCAGCGCCAGCGGCGATGCCATCACATTGGTCAACAACGGCACCATTCTCAGCACCGCTCTTTCCACAGGAAGCACCCCCGACGGCAGCGGGGTCAGTGTCTCTGGTAGTGGCTTCACCCTGACCAACGCCGGTCTGATCGGCGGCAATGATGAGGCCATCGTCCTCTTTGGCGGTCCAAACGACATCGCCGATGCGACGATCTTGAACACCGGTACCATCACCGGCCTCACACCAAACGCTGACGGCATCGTGTCCTTCGACAGCGGCGTCTCGCTCACCAATTCCGGTATCATCTCCACCACCGGCGGCGATGCCGTCATTTTCTTTAACGGCAACACCTCCCGTATCAACGAGATCATCAACACCGGCCTGATCACAACAACCGTGGGTAGCGGCCCGTCCTTTATCCGAGCCCTCAATCTCGGCAATAGTCGTGACAAGGTCGACAACGCCGGCACTATCCGCGGCAATATCGACCTGGATGACGGCAACGACACGCTCACGAACAGCGGCGAAATCTTTGGTGTCGTCGATCTGGATGACGACAACGACGTACTCAACAACAGCGGCCAGATCTTCGGCGCCATCGACCTGGACGATGGCGCCGATCTCCTCGACAACAGCGGCGAGATCGTGGGCGACCTCCGCTTCGAGAACGGCAACGACGTGCTCGAAAACAGCGGCGAGATCGATGGGTTCATCGAGCTTGGCGACGGCAGCGATCGGCTGACCAACAGCGGCGTCATCTTGGACAACATCGAGCTGAGCGGTTTCAACGGCGTCGGCAGCACCGACAGGCTAACCAACACCGGCACCATCATCGGCGCCGTGAACGCCTTGAGCGACAGGGCGGTGATCGACAACAGTGGCGGCATGCTGGGCGCGATCAGCCTGTCCCCCAACAACGACACTCTCACCAGCAGTGGCGAGATCATCGGCACCATAGGCCTCGGCAACGGCAGCGACAGCTTCAGCAATAGCGGCAAAATCACCGGAAATCTCAGCCTCGACAATGCCTTCACCACCACCAGCGACGGCAGCGACACCCTGAACAACAACGGTGAGATCGACGGCTCCATCACCGCTGGCGGCGGCAGCGACCGGATCGAGAATACCGGCACCATCCTGGGCAGTGTCAGGCTGAGCGGATCGAGCCTCAACAGCGGCGCCGGTACCGATAGGCTGATCAACGCCGGCACCATCGCCGGCAGAGTAGACACCCGCATCGGCACGACACTGATCGACAACAGCGGCGACATCCTGGGGGATGTCAGCCTGTCCTCGGGCAACGATCGTATCGATAACACCGGTGATCTTCTGGGCGATATTATTCTGGGTGCGGGCAATGACCGCGTGAACAACGCCGCCACCATCGCCGGCACGATCGATGGCGGCTTTGGCAGCGCGTCCGACACCGACACCATCGTCAATAGCGGCGATATCCTGGGCGATGTCTCGCTCTCGGATGGCACCAACATCATCGAGCACAGCGGGCGCATCACCGGCGACATCGTATCGGGCAGCGGCAACGATACCTTCGACCTGGTCGGCGGGCGCGTCGGGGGCACGGTGCAGGGTGGCGCGGGCAACGACTTCTACGCCGTCGACGGTGCCCGGCTGCGCCTGCAAGAGGACACCAACGCCGGCTCCGACACCGTCGAGGCCAGCGTCTCCTGGGTGCTCGGGCCCAACTTCGAGCGCTTGGAGTTGATCGGCATCGAAGACCTGCGCGGGCGCGGCAACGACGCCACCAACCTGCTGTTTGGCAACGCTGGCAACAATCTGCTGTTTGGCGAGGGGGGCAACGACCTCCTGGACGGCGGCGCCGGCGACGACACGCTGATCGGCGGAGCGGGCCAGGACAACCTGCAGGGTGGCGTGGGCGACGACACGCTCAAAGGCAGCGAGGGAAACGATTTTCTGGTCGACGGCCCCGGCGAAGACGTGTTGCTCGGCGAGGCGGGCAATGACGACTTCCTAGTCGGCAACGATCTGATCCCGGGCGAAGACACCTTCAACGGCGGCGACGGCATCGACACGGTCAACTACGTCCTGGCGTCGAGCGGTGTGGGCGTCAATCTGGTCAACTCCAACCGCAATGCAGGCCCAGCGGCGCTGGGTGATCGTTACATCCTGATCGAAAACATCGTCGGCTCGTCCTTTGACGACACGCTGACCGGCTCGACCGGGGCAAATCTCCTGAGTGGCAGCGATGGCAACGACGACCTGCGCGGCCAGTTCGGCCCCGATACGCTGGAGGGCGGCTCGGGCGATGACACCCTCTACGCCCTGATCGCCTCCACCCGCACCGAAACCGACGCCAATCTGCTCGACGGCGGCCCAGGCCAGGACCAACTGTTCGGCGCGGCGGGCTCCGATACCCTGATTGGCGGCACCGAGGTCGACAGCTTCGATGGCGGGAACGGGCGCGATCTGGTCAGCTATGCGGGCGAGAGTGCGGTCGGCGTCAACTTGATCAATCCTGCCACCAACACCGGCGCGGCGGCGGGCGAGACCTATGTCTCCATCGAGGATGTGCGCGGCTCGGCCTTCGGTGACACGATCACCGGCAATCTGGGCGCCAACCGGCTCGAAGGGCTGGCGGGCAATGACGGGCTGCGCGGCCAGGGCGGCGCCGACACGCTGGAGGGCGGTCTGGGCAACGACACGCTGTTTGGCCAGGTGGCTGGCACGCGCACCGAGACCGCGCCCAATCTGCTCGATGGCGGCGCGGGCGACGATCTCCTGATCGGCGCGGCAGGGCCCGACACGCTGGCAGGCGGCGACGGCGCGGATACGCTGGACGGCGAGGGCGGGGCTGACCGGCTTATCTTCGACGGCCTACTCACCAGCGGCATCGACACCATCAACGGCTTCGAGAGCGGCCTCGACCAAATCGCCCTCGACAAGGCAGGCTTTAGCGCCTTTGCGGGCGCGAGTGCGGTGACGGGGGCTAATCTGCGCCTTGGCCCGGCAGCCCTCGATGCCGGGCCAAGGCGCAGATTAGCCCCCGTCACCGCACTCGCGCCCGCAAAGGCGCTAAAGCCTGCCTTGTCGAGGGCGATTTGGTCGAGGCCGCTCTCGAAGCCGTTGATGGTGTCGATGCCGCTGGTGAGT
>JBCDHK010000336.1:0-4310 GCA_038750185.1 Pseudomonadota bacterium | reverse complement strand
TCGATGCGATCCGGCAATTGGCCGATGAGGCGGACGACCGATAAACGACGCCGCTAACCGGCCCGCATGATTGAGCCGCCCCCGGCCCGCTGCTAGGCTCCCGCCATGACGCCGTCCGAGAAGATCCGCTGCGATGCCTGCCCGGTGATGTGTTATGTCGCCGAGGGGCAGACCGGCGCCTGCGATCGCTACGCCAATCACCAGGGCCAGATCGTGCGGTGCGATCCTCTTACCATTCTCGCCAACCGGGTGGCGGCGGGCGTCGATGCCAATGCCGCCGGTGACGCCCACGGTGGTGAGAAAGATCGGCGAGATGCCGTTGGTGCCGCCGACCACGGGGGCGATGTTGACGAAGGGCACATAGGGGCTGGCTTGGGTGCCAGTCCAGAGTGCGACGTTGTTCACGCCCGACATGCGCGAGGAGCCCACACCCATGGTGCCTCTCTCGGCCACCAGCATGACGCGCTTGCCCGGATGCTGGCGTTGCAGCTCCTGGATTTCGGCCTGGGCCTCCTCGGAGATCATGCACTTGCCGTGCAGCTCACGGTCGGAGCGCGAGTGGGCCTGGTTGCCGGGTGAGAGCAGATCGGTCGAGACATCGCCTTCGGCGGCGACATAGGTGACGACGTCGATCTTCTCGTCGATGTCGGGCAGCTTGGTGAAGAACTCCGCCTTGGCGTAGCTTTGCAGGATGTCCTCGGCAATGGCGTGGCCTGCTTTGTAGGCCACGGCCAGACGATCGGTGTCGGCGTCGTAGAGGAAGACTTGGGTTTTGAGCACCTCAGCCGCGTCGCGCGCGATGGCGGTGTCCTCGCCCAGCACCAGATCGATCAGCACCTCGACCGAAGGCCCGCCCTTCATGTGCGAGAGCAGCTCCAGCGCGAACGTGGGCGTGATCTCGGGCACCTCGGCCTCGCCCAGCACGATGCGCTTGAGAAAGCGCGCCTTCTCGCCAGCGGCGCTCGTGGTGCCGGGGAGGGTGTTGTAGATGAAGAAATCGAGCGCTGCACGGCGCTGGTCGCTGGTGCGATCTTCGATCTGGGCGATGATCTCCTGGGTGAGTGCGCCAGAATCGATGGGCTTGGGTGCCAGACCCTGCTGCTTGCGATGTTCGATTTCCGCAAGATACTCTGAATACAGGCTCAAGATGTCCTCCCTAGCCAAAGCATCGGATTGGAACACGCCGCCGGCGCACGGAGACATGTCGGTTGCATATATGGGTGCACTGTCAACCACTACTATGTGGTGTCGTGCAAGTCCCGCAGGCAGTGACGTGTTGCCCCACCACAGGTGTGCTAGCAGACATTTGGGCAGGCTGCGCCAACTGGGCTGCGGGGCGATAATCTATAAAATACAGCGGTTTATGTAGCCTATTCCAATCCAATCGGACCGGGTGGACCTCAGTGAACCGGCCAAGACATTTGCATAGCCATCGACAATTTCAAGAGCCGACACGAGACCCTCAAACCGTCACTACAGCATTGTGTGAACGTTGGTTCACACAATGCTGTAGACTGCTATCTTACCGCGATTTCCGCGTCAGTCGGTGTTTCCACCTCCCTTGAAATCGCTTTAGCCCTGGCGCGCGCGCTCTACAGCACGCCCGCCTGCCGGTAGCGCTGCCAAACCCCGCCCCACAACTCGGCGCAGACGGCGAGGGCGAAAAGGCGTACCCTCGGCAGCACTGGGCACAAGCACCGCGAAGAAGGAATGGGGATATGGACCTGACGCTGCACGCCATCCGCCTGGCCAGCGCCCCCGAGGAGATCCTCGACATCGGCGTCAAGGACGGCCGCATCGTCGAGATGCGCCCCGGTTTGCCCCGCGGCGCGCGCGCGCTCGATCTGGGCGGGCGACTGGTCGTACCCGGCTTTTGCGAGAGCCATATCCATCTCGATAAATCCTGCATCCTGGAGCGCTGCTCGCTCAAGGGCGGGCTGGCGGACGCGATTGCCGAAGTTGCTGTGCTCAAAGCCGATTTCTACGCCGAAGACGTCGCCAGGCGCGCCGCAAGGACGCTGCGCAAATGCGTGCTGAACGGCACCACCCGCATGCGCACCCACGTCGAGGTCGATCCGACCATCGGCATGCGCGGCTTTGAGGGGGTCGAGGCGGCCATTGCCGCGTGGTCTTGGGCCATCGATGTCGAGATCTGCGTGTTTCCCCAAGAGGGTCTGCTCAACAACCCCGGCACCGATGCGCTGTTGGTCGAAGGGCTGGAGCGCGGCGCAAGCGTCCTCGGCGCCGCGCCCTACACCGACACCGACCCCCACGGCCAGATCGACCGCATCTTCGAACTGGCGCGCGCCTATGACGTCGATATCGACATGCATCTCGATTTCGGCCCCGATACCTCGCAGATGACCATCGAGCACGTCTGCCGGCGCACCGAGGAATACGGCTGGGGTGGGCGTGTGGCGGTGGGCCATGTCACGCGCTTTGCCCAATTGGCGCGCCCTGCCTTTGCCGCTCTCACGCGCCGCTTGGCCGAGGCGGGGGTGGCGGTCACCGTGCTGCCTGCGACCGATCTGTTTCTCATGCACCGCGAGCACGAGGCGGATTGGTCGGTGCCGCGCGGTGTCACACCGCTCCACCGCATGGCAAGCGAGGGCGTGTGCTGTTCGCTCTCGACCAACAACGTGCTCAACCCCTTTACCCCCTTTGGCGATTGCTCGCTGATCCGCATGGCCAATCTCTATGCCAACATCGCCCAGATCGGTGATCGCGATGGCATGTTGCGCTGCTTGGAGATGGTCTCCAGCGGCTCGGCGCAGTTGATGAACATCGCCGATTATGGCCTCTCGCTGGGCGGGCCGGCGGATATCGTGGTGCTGGATGCGGCTGATCCAGCGCTGGCGGTGGCCGAACTGGCCCAGCCGATGTACGGCTTTAAGGCGGGCAGGCCGGTGTTTACCCGCGCGCTGCCCGAGTTGCATGGCCCAGAGATGGCGGCGTGGACGGCGTCGTGAAGGGGGACGCCGTGAAGGGTGGTGCGAAGGATACTGTGGGCGCCTTCATCTCGTGCTTTGAGATCGCGGGCGCGCCCGAGGGACCGCTTGCCGGGCTGAGCTTCGCCGCCAAGGACATCTTCGACATCGCCGGCCACCAGACTGGCTGTGGCAATCCCGATTGGGCTAAGAGCCACGATAGGGCTCTCGAACACGCCCCCCTGGTCGCGGCTCTGCTTGGTGCAGGGGCAAGGCTGCTGGGCAAAACCCACACCGACGAACTGGCTTATTCGCTGATGGGCGTGAACGCGCATTACGGCACACCGGTCAACGCCGCCGATCCGCGCCGGGTGCCGGGGGGCTCGTCTTCGGGTTCGGTGGCGGCGGGGTTGGTCGATATCGGGCTTGGCTCGGACACTGGCGGCTCGGTGCGCTTGCCGGCGGCGTTTTGCGGGGTCTATGGCCTGCGCACCACCCATGGCGCGCTCTCGCTTGCGCAGACCATGCCGTTGGCGCCGAGTTTTGACACGCTGGGCTGGTTTGCCCGCGATCTCACCACCATGGACCGCACCGCTGCGGCACTGGGTCTGCCCGAGGCGCAGGCGCCCACCCGCCTCCTCCTGCCCGTCGATGCTTGGGCGCGCGCCAGTGCCGAGACGGTGGCAGCGCTTGGCCCGGCGCTGGGCCGGCTGGAGCGTTGCCTGGGCGCGGCTGTGCCGGCGATCCTGGCGCCTGAGGGCTTGGAGCGCTGGTTTGAGTGTTTTCGCGTGTGTCAGGCAGCGGAGGTCTGGCAGACGCACGGGGCTTGGGTCGAGGCGGTCAAGCCGGCCTTTGGCGCGGGCGTGGCCCAGCGCTTTGAGATGGCTGCGAGGATCGGCGCCGCGCAATGGGCTGAGGCCAGGGCAGTCCGCGAAGGCGTGCGCACCCGGCTTGGCGATATGCTCGGCGCTGACACGGTCCTGGTTTTGCCGACTGGCCCGGCCCCGGCGCCGCTGCGGGAGACGCCCGAGCCCGCCCTCGATGATTTTCGCCAGCGCGCCCTCGCCCTGCTCTGTGCTGCGGGCCTTGGCGGATTGCCCCAGCTCTCCGTTCCTGCCGGAGGTGTCGAGGGCGGGCCGGTCGGCCTCAGCCTGATCGGAGTACCCGGCGCAGACCGGGCGCTCATCGCCACCGCTGCGGCGGCAGGGCTGGAGGCCGTCCACTCGGCTGGTTGAGGCGCGGCTGGTGGTAAAGCGCCTCCTGCCCTCAACCGGCCCTCAACCGGCCCTCAACCGGCCCTCAACCGGTTCGACGCAATCCCCAGGCTGTACGGACTTCGCCACGGTGGGCCGCCAGCCACAACAGCGACGCCAGCGCCGGGCC
>JBCDHK010000335.1:0-4339 GCA_038750185.1 Pseudomonadota bacterium | reverse complement strand
TCCAAGACAGCGACCTCGCCTCGACCCGCCACGCCCGCGCTTTGGTGGGCGGTGTCTTGGCTGGCGTGATCGGGCGCACCGATCTGTTCGTCTCGGGCGGGGCCGAACATCAAGGCCCCCCCGGTGGCGGGCCAGTGGCACACCTTTTCAGAAAGAGCCAACAGACATGAGCGATCTGATCGTCAACGCCGCAGGCTTCACCTTCGAGGCGCGTTTTGAGGAGGCCGATGCCCCCAAGACCTGCGCCATATTTCGCAAACTCCTGCCCTACAAGGGCCAGATCGTGCATGTGCGCTGGTCCGGGGAGGGAGTGTGGATCCCCCTTGGCGACGAGGACTTTGGCGTCGAGTATGAAAACCACACCAGCCACGCCGGCCCTGGGCAAATCCTGCTCTACCCCGGCGGGATCAGCGAGACCGAGATCCTACTGGCCTATGGCGGCGTGTGCTTTGCCTCGAAGATGGGGCCACTGGCGGGCAATCACTTCATCACGCTGACCTCGGGCCAGGAAAACCTGAAAACGCTGGGCAACACCGTGCTCTGGGAAGGGGCGAAGGACATTTCCTTTGAGCTGATGCCGTAGGTATCCAGAGCGATTTCAAAGGAGCTGGAAACACCAACCGGCTCAGAAATTACTACAAAACAGTGGCTTATAGCATCTTGCGCGAACCAACGTTTGCGCAAGATGCCATAGCGCCGTGCCGCGATTCCGGCGTCAGCCGAACATGTCGGCGGTGATGCCCGCGTACCAGCCCAGGCTCTCCTCGTAGGTTTGCTTGCGCATGGCTGCGTCCTCGCCGGTCTGGCTGATGAAGCCGTCGGTCTTGGCGATCTTCTCCTCGGTCGCCTCGTAGCGCGCGCCGACCTTGACGCCGTCTTCGGTCTCGATGAGCGACCAACAGGTGTTGGAGTATTTGGCTGGGAACGCCTTGCTGCCCGTCAGACCCGCGCGCACGTGCATCGCCGCCACTTTGGCCTGGCTGTTGGCGGAGAAGCCCGATTTCGGCATGTCACCCGCGATGGTCGCATCGCCGAGCACAAAGACGTTCTCGTCCATCCGGCTTTGCATGGTCGCGGGCACGATGGGGCAAAAGCCGCTGGCGTCGGTCAGGCCCGCCTTCTCGGCGATGAGGCCGGCTTTTTGCGCCGGGATGGCGTTGCAGACATCGACCTTGGTGACTTCGCCCCCGGCGACGATCTCCATGGTGGCCGGGCGCACGTCCTCGACCGGGCCGGTGAAGTCGGCGTCGAGCCACTCGATCATGCCGGGGTAGTGCTGCTCCCAGCCCTCCTGGAAGAGCGCCTGCTTGGAGAACTTGGGTTTGGGGTCGAAAATCAGGATCTTCGCCGTCGGGTTGTTGGCCTTCAATTGGTGGGCGACCATGGAGACGCGCTCATACGGCCCCGGCGGGCAGCGGTAGGGGTTGGGCGGGGCGACCATGGCATAGACGCCGCCCGGGGCCATGCTTTCGATCTGGGCCTTGAGCAGTTCGGTCTGGCTGCCGCCTTTCCAGGCGTGGGGCATGGCGTTTTGCGCGCTGAGATCCCAGCCGGGGATGCTGCCCTCGCGAAAGTCGATCCCGGGCGCCACCACCAGCCGGTCATAGCCCACCGACGCGCCACCGGCCAGCGCCACGGTCTTGGCGTCGCGATCGACGCCGGTGGCCCAGTCGTGGACGACGTTGACGCCGTTTGACGCGAGCTTGCCGTAGCTGTGGGCGATGCTGTCGAGGGAGCGAAAGCCGCCGATGTAGAGGTTGGAGAAGAAACAGGTGTAATAGGTGCGGCTCGGCTCGATCAGGGTGACGTCGATGGCGCCCTTGGAGTCCTTGGCGATGTAGCGCGCGGCGGTCGCGCCCCCGGCACCGCCGCCGATCACCACCGCACGCGGGCGCACGGCACCGATCACCGCAGGGGCGGCCAGCGCCGTGGCCCCGGCAAGGGCTGTGCCAAGGGTTTGGCGTCGGGTCATCTTCATGGTCGTATCCTCCTGGGTTGGGGCGTTCTTAGTCGACGCCTTGGAAAAATGCGGCCAGCGCCGCGATCTCCTCATCGGACAGATTGGTCGCGACGAGTTGCATCACCGGATTGGGGCGATGCTTGTTCTTATAGGCGTGGAGTGCAGTGACGAAGTCGCGCGCCGGCCAGCCGGTAATCGAGGGGATGCCCTTGTCGGCGCCGGAGGCCTGGTGGCAGGTGGCGCATTCGCCCGAGAGGTATTCGCCATAGGCCGGATCGCCCTCGATGGCCAGGATGGCGGGATCGACGTCCGGGTCGCGCACGGCGGCGGTGGGAGCCGCTTCGGGAATATCGCGTGGCGAGGCCGAGAACAGGCGCAGATAGGCGATCAGGTCGTCGCGGTCCTGGCGCTCGGCGATGCCGCGAAAGGCCATACGGGTGCCAGTGACGAGGCCGCGCGGGTTCTCGATATAGAGATGGAGCGTCCTGGCCTCCCAGACGAGGCCATTGGCGCCGGCGCGGTTGAGCTCGGCGGAGTAGCGATAGCCCTCCACCCCGGCGGCCTTGCGCCCGAAAAGCTCGTTCAGGTGCGGGCCGACCCGGTTGTGCGCCTCTGCGCCGACCATGTGGCAGGACTGGCACTTGGCATAGATACGCGCGCCCTGTTCGGCATCGCCCGCACTGGCGGAAAAACCGAGCGCGCCGCCTATTAAGCCGCCGATCAAGCACCGCCAAAGGGCGAGGCCGGTCAAGCGCTCAATCGACATTGGCGCTTGCCGCCGCATCATCGCCCGCCTCTGGCGTGACGTCCAGGATCATGGCGCGCATGGTGATCTCGGCGGCGTCCTTGCAAGCAGTCATACAAGGCGGCCCGTTCGCTACAGTGGGGATATCGGGGCGCGGATCGGCGAAGAAGTTGTCCTCGTTGGGCAGACGGATCTCGGTGAAATTCTTGTCGCTCAGCACGAATTCGTCGTCGTCGACCACATCGTTCATGTAGAGAAGATAGGCCGTGATCGCGTAGACATCGTCTGGCGTGAGTGACTGGGCATAGCCGAACGGCATGGCGCGGTTGATGTAGTCGTAGACCGTGGAGAGATAGGGCCAGTAACTGCCGATGGTCTTGACCGGGCGGTCGTCGGCCAGGGTCTCGTGTCCACCGGCGAGCACCGGCCAGCGATCGACCCCCTCGCCGAAATCACCGTGGCAATAGGCGCATTGCTCGGCGAAGATCTCCTCGCCCGTCAGCACATCGCCCGCGCCCGCGGGCAGCCCGGCGCCATCGGGGCGGATGTCGATGTCCCAGGCGGCGATCTCTTCGGGCAGCGCTTCGCGCCCGAGGCCGAGGCCCTCGCCAAGGGCTGGGGCGGTAAGGGCACAGGCGAGAAGTGCTGCGAGCAGGGTCTCAGGAAATCTCGACATTCTCGGCCTCCCCCTCGGCGTTGACGGCCCAGGTCTGGATGCCGTTGTTGTGGTAGATCGAGTTGACGCCGCGCACTTTGCGCAGTTGGTTCTTGGTCGGCTGCAAATGGCCTTCGCTGTCCACCGCGCGCGACTGGAGCAGCAGCGGGGCGCCGTCCCAGTCGAACTCGTAGTAGAAGCGGTGCATCGACTTGGGCGTGGGAAAACCCTCGACGCGGGCCTGATGCCAGTTGCGCCCGCCATCGGTGGTGACGTGGACCTCGCGCACCGTGCCGCGCCCCGACCAGGCCACGCCCGTGATCACCGTGTGGCCGCGCCCGTGGGTAATCGGCGCCTGGGGGCTGGGATTGGTGATGACGGATTTGACGTCCATCTCCCAGGTGAAGCGGCGCGCGCGGCCATCGGCCATCAGATCGGTGTATTTCGAGGTCTCTTCGCGGTGGTGCCAGGGCTGATCGCCGACCTCGATGCGGCGCAGCCACTTGACCCACATGTTGCCCTCCCAGCCGGGCACGACGAGGCGCGCAGGGTAGCCCTGTTCGGGGCGCAGCCGCTCGCCGTTCATGTGCGTAGCGATCAGGCAGTCGTCGAGCGCCTTTTCCAAGGGCACCGAACGCGTCATGCCCGCCGCATCGCCGCCCTCGGGCAATAGCCACTTGGCGGTGCCCTTCAGCCCGGCCTCGGCCAACACATCGCTGAGGCGCACGCCCGAGTAGAGGCAGTTGTGGATCATGCCGTGGGTGTATTGGACACCGTTCAGCTGGGCGCCGCGCCACTCCATGCCGCTGTTGGCCGCGCACTCCAGGAAATAGGGCAGCGAGACCCGTGGGAAGCGGTTGATGTCGGCCAGGGTGAAGACCAGCGGGCGCTCGACAAGGCCGTTGATCATCAGCCGCCAAAGCGAGGGATCGACCTCGGCGACGCCGCCGTGGTGGCGCTCGAAACAGAGGCCATTGGG
>JBCDHK010000334.1:0-4384 GCA_038750185.1 Pseudomonadota bacterium | reverse complement strand
CTACTGCGCGCCTGCCTGCGCCGCGAGCGGGGCCTGCGCACGGGGCGGCGCCTGACCCACGTCTTTGTCATGGACGTGCCCGGCATGGGCCATCCGCTGCTGGTCTCCGATGCCGCGATCAACATCGCGCCCGATCTCGCCACCAAGGTCGATATCGTCCAGAACGCCATCGATCTGGCCCGCTCCATCGGCCTTGCCGAGCCCAAGGTCGGTGTGCTCTCGGCGGTGGAGACGGTCAACCCGGACATCCCCTCCTCGCTCGATGCGGCCCTCCTCTCGAAAATGGCCGAGCGCGGCCAGATCAAAGGCGGCATCGTCGACGGGCCGCTCGCCATGGACAACGCCGTCGATCTGGGTGCTGCCCGCACCAAGGGGCTGGGCGGTCCGGTGGCGGGGCGCGCCGAGGTGCTGGTGGTGCCCAACATCGACGCCGGCAACATGCTGGCCAAGCAACTCACCTACATCAGCCGCGCGGAGGGCGCGGGCGTGGTGCTGGGTGCCAGCGTGCCGATCATCCTGACCTCGCGCGCCGACGACGACATTGCGCGCTTAGCGTCTTGCGCTGTTGCCGCCTTACACGCCCAACGCCTGGGAGCGCCTAGCCCATGAGCCATGTCCTGACCTTGAACGCCGGTTCCTCCTCGCTCAAGTTTGCGCTTTATGCGCTGGCGGGTGCCGAGCCCGAGATGTTGAGTACCGGACAGGTCGAGCGCATCGGCGACGATGCCCGCTTGGAGGCCAAGGGCGGCCACGCGCGCATCGAGCGCGCCTTGCAAGGCACTGAGGGCGCCGATCACGCTGGCGCCTGCACGGCCATCCTGGCGCTGATTGCCGAGCACTACCCGCAGGCCCAGGTCGCGGCTGTTGGTCACCGTGTGGTGCACGGCGGGGCGCGCTTTGAGGCGCCCACTGCGATCGACGACACCGTGCTGGCCGAGATCGAACGCCTCGCCCCCTTCGCGCCGCTCCACCAGCCGCATAATTTGGAGGGCATTCGCGCCGCACAGACGGCCTTTCCGGGCACACTGCAAGTCGCCTGTTTCGACACCGCCTTTCACCGCAGCCAGCCCTGGCAAGCCGATGTCTTCGCCCTGCCCCGCGCCTACTACGACCGCGGCGTGCGCCGCTACGGCTTCCACGGCCTGAGCTACGATTACGTCGCCGGTGCGCTGGCCGAGGCGATGCCCGAACTGGCGGCGGGGCGCGTCATCGTTGCCCATCTCGGCAACGGCGCGTCGATGTGCGCGCTCAAGGGCGGTGTTGCGCAAGGCTCGACCATGGGCTTCTCGGCGCTAGACGGCCTGATGATGGGCACACGCACCGGCCAGATCGACCCGGGCGTCTTGCTCTATCTGATCGAACATGAAGGGCTGGACGCCAAGGCGCTCTCCGATCTGCTCTACCGCCGCTCGGGG
Organism: Pseudomonadota bacterium; assembly: GCA_038750185.1. Lineage (GTDB taxonomy): Bacteria > Pseudomonadota > Alphaproteobacteria > Rhodobacterales > Rhodobacteraceae > Thermohalobaculum. Next base: position 2,969 of record JBCDHK010000334.1, on the reverse strand, counting down.
CTGCTCGGGCTCTCGGGCATCTCCAACGACATGCGCGCGCTGGAGGCCTCGGAGGCGCCCGAAGCCGAGCAGGCCATCGGCCATTTCATCTACCGCATCCGCCGCGAGTTGGGCGCGCTGGCTGGGGTGCTGGGCGGGCTCGACGCTTTGGTGTTCACTGCCGGGATCGGTGAGAACTCGGCCATGGTGCGTGCGCGCGTCTGTGCCGATCAGGCATGGCTCGGCCTCATCCTCGACGAAGAGGCCAACGCCAAGCGCCTGCCGGGCGTGCGGACCATCTCCACACCGGAGAGCCGGGTGCGTGTCCTGGTGGTGCCGACCGACGAAGAACGCGTGATCGCGCGCGCCGCCGCCGGGCTGCTGGGCGCTGACAGCTCCGAGACGCCCCCCTAAGCAATGCCCACGCTCGGCCAAGCTCCCTTCCTTCACGACAGCGCCAGCGTGCACGACAGCCGCCTCGGGCGCTTTGTCGAGATCGGCGCTGGCGCCAACCTGCTCGACGTGGACATGGGTGATTATTCCTACTGCGCCCGCTTCACCGACATCGCCCACACCGAGATCGGCAAATTTGCCAATATCGCCGCCCACACCCGGATCAATCCGAGCAATCACCCGGTGGAGCGCGCCAGCCTGCACCACTTCATGTACCGCGCCTCCTATTATTGGCCCGACGCCGAGGACGAGGCGGCGGTGTTCGACTGGCGGCGCGCGACGCGCTGCTCGCTCGGCCACGACACCTGGATCGGCCATGCCGCGATCATCCTGCCGGGGCGCTCGGTGGGCACGGGTGCGGTGGTGGGTGCGGGCGCAGTGGTCAGCCGCGATGTGGCGCCCTACACGATCGTGGTCGGCAATCCGGCCCGCCCGATCCGGGCGCGGTTTCCCGGCCCCATCGCAGAACGCCTCCAGGCGCTGGCTTGGTGGGACTGGGACCATACGCGCCTGCGCCACGCGCTGGAGGATTTTCGCCACCTCTCGGTGGAGGCGTTCTTGGAAAAACACGGGGGCTGAGCGTCGCTTTCGAGCAGTGACCGCTCAGCACCGGGCGCTACCTCCCTCTCAGATCGTCCAAGCCAGAGGACCGCCCATGACCGCCTCCCTCGCACGTCCCCTCAGCCAGTCCGAGACCGTCCTGAGCAATGCCCAAATCGTTCTACCCGGCGAGACGGTGCTGGGCTCGGTGGTGGTGCGCGAGGGGCTGATCGCGGCCATCGACACCGGGGCAAGCCGCTCTGGCGATATCGATTGTGCGGGCGATTATCTCTGCCCCGGCCTGATCGAACTGCATACCGACAACCTGGAGCGCCATCTCCAGCCCCGCCCCGGCGTCGACTGGCCACCCCAGGCCGCCTGCATCGCCCATGACGCCGAACTGGCTTCGGTCGGCATCACTACGGTGTTCGATGCGCTGCGGGTTGGCTCGCTGCTCAGTGGCGGGCGTTCGCGCTATGGCAAATACGCGCGCGGGCTTTGCGACGCGATCCTGACGTTGCGCACCCAAGGGGCGTTTCGCATCAGCCATTTCATCCATCTGCGCGCCGAGATCTGTTCGGAGACGCTGGCCGAGGAACTCGACGAGTTCGGTCCCGAAGATCGCATCGGCATCCTCAGCCTGATGGACCACACGCCCGGCCAGCGCCAGTTCGTCGATCCCTCCCAGCACCGCCAGTATCTGCGCGGCAAGCACGGCCTCGCCGAGGAAGATATCGACGCGCACTACGCCCATCTGCACGACATCAAGGCCCGCTTCGGCACGCTGCACGAACAGAAGGCCGTGGCCGATGCCCGCCGCCTCGGCGCGATCCTGGCCAGCCATGACGACACCGAAGTGGCCCATGTCGAGACGTCGCTGGCCCACGGCGCGGCGCTGGCCGAATTTCCCACCACCGAGCCTGCCGCGCGCGCCAGCCACGAGGCGGGCATCGCGGTGATGATGGGCGCGCCCAATTACCTGCGTGGCGGCTCGCACTCGGGCAATGTCGCGGCCAAGACGCTGGCCGAGGCGGGGCTACTCGATATTCTGTCGTCGGACTATGCGCCCTCTTCGCTCCTGATGGCAGCGGTCAGGCTCGGCCAGGACCAGGGCTCGATCGCCAAGGGGCTGGCCACCGTGACCGAGGCCCCGGCGCGTGCGGCGAGCCTCACCGACCGGGGCCGCCTGGAGGTGGGCCTGCGCGCCGATCTGGTGCGTTTTCGTTTGGCGGGCGAGACCCCGGCGCTCCGCGGGCTTTGGGTCAAGGGCGCCCGGGTCGGCTGATCTCCAGCCTGAGGCGCTGGCTCAGCGCGGCCCAAGGCGCCTCGGTGCCCTGCCAGTCCGCCATGAGCGACAGACACAGATTGGCTTGCGAGCGCAGGATCGGCTCGCCCTCCAGCACACGCAGGTGGTTGGCGCTGAGCGTCGCGCCGGTCGTCGTGATATCGGCAATGGCCTCGGCGGTCTGGTTTTTCGGCGCGGCTTCGGTGGCGCCTTGGCTGTCGACGAGACGGTAATCGGCCACCCCCGCCTCGCGCAGATAGGCGCGGGTCAGGGCGTGGTACTTGGTGGCGATGCGCAGCGCCTGGCCATGGCGGGCACGAAAACTAGCGCAGGCCGCATCGAGATCGGCCAGCGTCTCGACATCGATCCAGAAGTCAGGCACCGCCAGCACCAGATCGGCATGTCCAAACCCCATCTCCGCTACCAACGCGACACGGCGTTGCCAATCGGGGATGCGCTCGCGGATCAAGTCCTCGCCGGTGACGCCGAGATGGATGCGCCCTGCCGCCAACTCGCCCGCGATCTCGCCCGCCGAGAGCATGACGATGGCGAGCCCCTCGATGCCCTCGGCCTCGGCGCGGTACTCGCGGTCGTTGCCGGTGTGGCGAATGGCGATGCCGCGTTCGCCGAACCAGGCGATGGTCTCGGCTTGCAGACGGCCTTTGGAGGGCAGGCCCAGGGTCAGCGCGCTCATGGCTTGCCTCCGAGGGCG
>JBCDHK010000333.1:0-4417 GCA_038750185.1 Pseudomonadota bacterium | reverse complement strand
GTAGCGCTTGGCGAACGGCGAGACGTGGGTGCCGCCGTCGATCAGGGTCATTTCGTTCATTAGCTTCCTCCTCTGCGATATGGACGCATCCGGTCCTGGCGGCACTGCCGCAGCGCTTTTTGCGCCGTTGCGGCCTTGTCCCAAACCAAGGGTTTCGGGGTGGACCGATCCGGCTGGATAACGTTGCAGTCTGCTACGCATCTGCCATACCCCAGAGTGTGACCGGACGCCCCAGGCTTGCAAGGGCGAATCCGGTCAATATTGACGCATCTCGACGAAGGTATAAGGACTTATGCCGCAGCGCAGCATGGCGCAGGACCGGTTTTTGGGCGCCTTAGCGCACGCTCAAGCGGCGGCGCGCTCCGCACGCAGCCGCGAGGCGGCAGGCATCGACGGTTCGGTGATCTAGGACGCGGCGCTCTCGTCGGCTGTGGCCACTTCAGCCAGCCCCGAGACCGCCTCAAAGCCCTCGAACTCCGGGTGGCCGAGGTAGAGGCCCTTGGTCTGGCCTGCGCCTTTGTGGGCGGCGCGAAACTGCTCGGAGCGGGTCCAGGCTTCGAAATCGGCGCGGCTGTCCCAGATGGTGTGCGAGGCGTAGAGCACGTAGTCCTCGCTCTCGCCCGTCTTCTCGCCCGTCTTTTCGGGGCCTTTGAGCAAGTTGAAGCTGCGAAAGCCGTCCATCTCGGCGAGGCGGGTTTCGCGGTTGCGCCAGACGGTCTCGAAGGCGTCCTCCTGGCCCTTGACGATGCGAAAGCGGTTCATGGCGATGAACATGGGCTGGCTCCTTGGCTATGGCCCGGGCGATGGGCGGTGCTGAACAACGGCGTGACGGCCAACGCGCCGGGCACGGGCGCGCTTACGGCCACGGGCAATGCGTAGACCGCCCCCAGGCGCTCGGGCGTCAAGACGGCCTCGGGCGTCCCAAGCGCCACCAAGCGGCCACGCTCCATCAGGGCTATCCGATCGGCAACGGCCGCGGCAAGGGTGAGGTCGTGCAGAACGGCCAGCACACCCGCGCCCTCCCGCGCGACTTGGCGTGCAGCCCGCAACACCGCATCCTGGTGGGCAAGATCGAGGCTGGCGGTGGGCTCATCGAGCAACAGCCAGCGCCCAGCCCCCAGCAAGCGCCCAGCCCAAAGCTGGGCCAGGGCACGCGCCATGTGGGCGCGGTGGCGCTCGCCCCCGGATAGCTCGGTGATCGCGCGTTTGGCCAAGGCGTCGAGGCCCAGGGCTGCGATGGCGCGCGCGACGATGGTGTCGGCGTCCTTTGGCGAGACCGCGCGCGGGATGGCCAGCCCGACCAGTTCGTCGAGGCCAAAGGGCGCGCGCGCCTCCGGGGTTTGTTCGAGGACGGCGCGGCGCTGGCCAAGCGCGGCGGGGGTGAGGGCTGCTGGATGGTCGCCGTCGATGGTGACGCTGCCGTCGGCTGGGCGCAGCGCTCCGGAGAGACAGCCCAGCAGTGTCGATTTGCCAGCCCCATTGGGGCCGATCACCGCGACAACTTCGCCAGGCGAGAGCGCCAGCGAGACGTCCTCCAGCACAAGGCGCCCGCCAAGACGCATGGAGAGCCCTTGCGCCTCAAGCACGCGGGCGGACCTTAAGCAGGAGCCAGAGGAAAAACGGCCCGCCGATCAGGCTGGTGGCTAAGCCGATGGGGGGCTCTGCTGGGGGTACGGCGAGACGCACGGTCAGATCGGCGGCCAGGATGAGGGCGATGCCGATGAGGCACGAGGCCGGCAGCACCACCGCGTGGCGTGCGCCGAGCGCCAAGCGTGCCAGGTGTGGCGCGACCAACCCGATAAAGCCGATGGGCCCCGCCGCCGCCGTCACCGCGCCGACGGCCAGAGCCGTGGCCAGGGCCAGGCGTTGCTTGGCGCGCTCGACATCGAGGCCAGCGTGAAAGGCCGCACGCTCGCCAAGCTGGAACAGATCGAGCGCGCGGGACTGCAAGAGGAGCGCCGGCAGCGTGACCAGGACCAGCGCCGAGGCCACCAGCACCAGCGACCAGTTGGCCCCGCCGAGGGCGCCGAGGCTCCAGAAGGTCAGATCGCGCAACTGGCGGTCGTCGCTGACGTAGACCAAGCCGCCGATGGTCGCGCCCGCGAGCGCATTGACCGCCACGCCAGCCAGGATCAGGGTGGCCACGGAGGTTTCGCCATCGCGCCGCGCCAAGGTGAAGATGAAGGCGATCACCAGCCCAGCGCCGACAAACGCCGCCACCGGTAGCAGCCAGGGCCGCCAAGGTTCGGGCAGGCTACCCGCCAGCGCCCCCCCCAGCACGATGACGCTGACCGCGCCGAGCGACGCCCCGCCAGTGACGCCGATCAGCCCGGGATCAGCCAGCGGATTGCGCAACACTCCCTGGAGCGCCGCCCCTGAGAGCGCCAGTGCCGCCCCAGTGGCAAAGCCGAGCAGGAGGCGCGGCAGGCGGATCTGCCAGATGATCGCGGTCTCGATCTGGGTGCCCTGCCCGATCAGCGCCGCCAGCACGCGCTCGGGCGGGATTGCGACGGGGCCGAGCGAAAGCCCCGCCAGCGCCAGCACCGCCACGAGCAGACCCAGCGCTGTGAGCGCCGGAATGCGCACCGCGCGGCGGGTGAGCGCACCGGTTTGGGCCGCCTCCACGAGAGCGCCTCAGAGCCCCGCCGCCGCCGCCGTCTCGGGATGGAGCGCGCGCGCCAGTTCGGCCACCGCCTGGGGGGTGCGCACGCTAAAGCCAAGCAGGAACATACCGTCCATCTGCACACCGCGGTTGGCTTGGCCTGCCGGGGTCTGGGCGATCTCGGGGCGCTCCAGAATGGCGCCGATGCCGCCGATGCGCTCGGCGTGCTGGTCCATGACGACGATGACCTCGGGGTTGGCGGCCAGCACCGCCTCGCGCCCCATGGGTTTGTAGCCTTGGACGCCCGCGCCGACGTTCTCGGCCCCGGCCAGACGCAGCATGGCATCGGCCACGGTGTCGCGTCCGCCGACGAGCGGCGCGCCGCCTTGGACGGAGAGGACGAAGAGCGCGCGCGGGCGATCGTCGAGGCGGGCGACCTTCTCGCGCACGGTGCTGAGCTGGTCCTCAAAGCGGGCAACGGCGGCCTCGGCCTCGGCCTCGCGCCCGATGGCGCGCCCGACGAAAGCGATCTTGGCCGGGATTTCCTCGGCAGTCAGGGCATCGGGCGCGCGCTCGACACGCACGCCGGCGCCTTCGAGTTGGTCGAGCACGACGGCGGGGCCCGCATCATGAGCCGCGATCACCAGATCGGGGGCGAGCGAGAGCACCCCTTCGGCCGAGAGACGGCGCACATAGCCGATCTGGGGCAAGGCGGCGGCCTCAGGCGGCCAGGTCGCGGTGCTGTCGACGCCGACCACACGCGCGCCCTCGCCAAGGGCGAACACGATCTCAGTCAGATCGCCACCAGCGACGACGATGCGTTGGGCCTCAGCCGCCAAGGCCAAGCCAGGCAGCGCGAGCGCCACACACCCTGTTGCCAGAAAACTGCGCCGTTTCATTCGCTCTCTCCTGTCTAGTCGGTGGCCAGGGTAGCGGGGGCGCTGCCTGCCCCGCCTTCACAGCATAAGTGTAGGGCGTCTCGGCGCGCAGACCCAGCTGCGCGGTCTGAAACCCTTGGGCACATCCGACAAACCAGCCCCTGAGAGACCCTGCTGCGACCGTTGCGCGCAGTCAGCCCGATCCCGAGTGTTTCTGTCAAGAACTTTGTTGCAACGCAATCAGGTGGTTATCGAAGCCGAGGCGATGGCGTGCCAGGGCTTGAGGCACGAGCGCGGGCGACAGCGCCGTCATGCCGCCGAGGCCGTCGGTAGCGATCCAGCCTTCGCGATCGGTGTGGCGCGGGGCGATGCCGCAGACATCGGCGCGGTACCAGATGTCGGGCTGCGGGTCGGCCTTCGGGCCGGGCACGTTCCAAGCCATGACGCGCCCGCCGCGGGGCGAGGTGATCGCAGCCCGCCTGCCCGCCGCATCGAAGGCGACCGAGCCGGCATAGCCGCGCATCGCCGCCAGATCGAGCACATCGGCCTCGGCCAGACGCAACGCCGTCCAGCCGCGGCGGTGGAAGGCGAGGAGCGGTACGCTGTCGGTGGGCGCGCCCTGCCATTGCAAGGCAGCAGCGACGAGGCCATCGCGCGCCACGGCGAGATGGCGGATCGAATTGAGGTGGAGATCCTCGGGGAGTTCGACGCTGTCGAGCAGCGCGCCGCTCGTGGCGTCGAGATAGCTCAGATTGGGGCGCATGGTGTCGAGGTTGAGCTTGTCGCGCCCGCTGTCGGGGTGGGTGCGGATGCCGCCGTTGGCCACGACCAGCGTCCGCCCGTCCGGGAGCAGCGCCATGTCATGGGGGCCGAGGCCGCCCGAGGGCACCTCGCCGAGGCGGGTGTGGGTCGTCGCGTCCCAGAGGCCGATGCGGCC
>JBCDHK010000332.1:0-4419 GCA_038750185.1 Pseudomonadota bacterium | reverse complement strand
TGACGGCCAAAGCGGGGCGGAGATCCGCGCTGCACGCCGGCAAAAGTATATCGCTTTGGGTGCTCAAGGGCTGACCTAAACGCCGGCGCGTCCCAGCGGCCCCACCCACCCGTTCGACTGTCGCGCGCACCCTCAGTGGCGCGCGAGACAGTCGAACGGGTGGGTGGGGCCGCTGGGACGCGCCGGCGTTTAGGTCAGCCCTTGCGCACCCAAAGCGATATACTTTTGCCGGCGTGCAGCGCGGATCTCCGCCCCGCTTTGGCCGTCAAATCCCGCAAGTGCTACGACAATCGCGCCTCCGACACGCGCCATGGTCTCGCTGGGTGCGCGTTGGGCACCGCCGAGCGGTTCCTCGACGATGGTGTCGCAGACCTCAAGGCGGTGCAGATCCTGGGCCGTGAGACGCAAGGCCGTGGCCGCCTCGCGCATCTTCTCGGCGTTTTTCCAGAGGATCGAGGCACAGCCCTCGGGCGAGATCACCGAATAGACGGCGTGTTCCAGCATAATCAGCCGGTTGGCTGTGGCAAAGGCCACAGCGCCGCCGGAGCCGCCCTCGCCGATCACCACGCTGATGAGCGGCGCCTTGAGTGCCAGGCACATCTGGGTCGAGCGGGCGATCGCCTCGGCTTGGCCGCGCTCTTCGGCGCCCTTGCCGGGGTAGGCGCCGGGCGTGTCGACCAGCGTCACCACCGGCAAGCCGAAGCGATCGGCCAGTTGCATGAGCCGCACCGCTTTGCGGTAGCCCTCGGGACGCGCCATGCCGAAGTTGCGCTCCAGGCGCGTCTTGGTGTCGTGGCCCTTCTCGTGGCCGATCACTACCACCGGACGGTCCTCGATGCGCGCCAACCCGCCGATCACGGCGTGGTCTTCGGCGAAATTGCGGTCTCCGGCCAGGGGCGTGTATTCCTGGAACAGCGCCGCGATGTAATCGCTGGCGTGGGGGCGCTGGGGGTGGCGCGCGACTTGGCATTTGCGCCAGGGGGTCAAGTCCTTGTAGAGATCGCGCAGCATATCCTTGGCGCGTGCTTCCAGCCGGTCAGCCTCTTCGTCGAGACCGAGGTCGGGATCGGCATGGGCCATGGCGCGTAGCTCTTCGGCCTTGCCCTGGACCTCGGCCAGCCCTCTTTCGAAGTCGAGATAATTCTGCATCCGCGCCTCCTGCTCGCGTCTCCGATATGGCAAGCTGGGGTGGGGGCGCAAGACAAGGCCGCACGCCAAGCGCCCAATGGAGGAAGCATGTCCCACGCCCTGATCGAGGCCACCCGCACCAAACTCGACGCCTTGGAGGCTGAGGGTCTGTCGCGCCATGAGCGTGTCCTGACCTCGCCCCAACGCGCTGAGATCGCCGTGGGGCCGGCGCACGTGCTCAATCTTTGCGCCAACAACTATTTGGGGCTAGCCGATCATCCTCGCCTGATTGAAGCCGCCAAGGCCGCCATGGACAGCCACGGCTTTGGCCTGGCTTCGGTGCGTTTCATCTGCGGGACAAACGATCTCCACCGCGCCCTCGAAGAGCGTACGGCGCGGTTTCTCGGCACCGAGGATGCGATCCTGTTTGCCGCCTGCTTCGATGCCAATGCCGGGATCTTCGAGGCGCTGCTCGGCCCCGAAGACGCGGTGATCTCGGATGCGCTCAACCACGCCTCGATCATCGACGGCATCCGGCTGTGCAAGGCCCAGCGCCATCGGTATGCGTCCAACGACATGGCCGATCTCGAAGCCAAGTTGAAGGACGCCCAGAGCGCGCGCCACCGCTTGATCGTGACCGACGGCGTGTTCTCCATGGACGGGGTCGTGGCCAACCTGCCTGCGCTTTGCGATCTGGCCGAGCGCTACGACGCGCTGGTCATGGTCGACGATTGCCACGCCACCGGCTTTATGGGGATGCGCGGGGCGGGCACGCCCGAACACCACGGCGTCGAGGGCCGGGTGCAGCTCCTGACCGGCACCTACGGCAAGGCGCTCGGCGGTGGCATGGGGGGCTATATCGCCGGCCCCGCGCCGCTCATCGCCATGCTGCGCAACCGTGCGCGGCCCTATCTGTTCTCCAACGCGCTGCCGCCGGCCATCGTTGGCGCCACGCTGGCAGCCTTCGATCTGGTCGAGGAGAGCGCAGCCCGGCGCGAGCGCCTGCACGCCAATGCCGCCCACTTCCGCGCCAAGATGACCGAGGCTGGCTTTAGCCTGGCGGGCGAGGGCCACCCGATCATCCCCGTCATGCTGGGCGAGGCGCCGCTTGCCGTCGAGTTCGCCAAGCGCATGATGGACCGCGGGGTGTTCGTCACCGCCTTCTCCTTCCCCGTCGTGCCCAAGGGACAGGCGCGCATTCGCACCCAGATGTCCGCCGCCCACACCACCGACGATCTCGACCGCGCCATCGCCGCCTTCACCGAGACCGGGCGCGAGTTGGGCGTCATCGCATGAGGGCACTCGTTAAGGAGGCCGATGCGCCGGGCCTGGCCTTGCGCGATGTCGCGCCGCCCGAGCCCGGCCCAAACGACATCCTGATCCGCGTCAAACGCGCGGCGATCTGCGGCACGGACATGCACATCTGGCACTGGGACGACTGGGCGCGGCGCACCGTGCCCGTGCCGCTTGTCACTGGCCACGAGTACATGGGCGTGATCGAGGCCGTCGGCGAGGCGGTGCGCTCGGTGCGCCCTGGACAGCGCGTCTCGGGCGAGGGCCACATTCCTTGCGGGCGCTGTCGCAACTGTCTCTCGGGGCGCGCGCACATCTGTGCCGCCACCAAGGGCGTGGGCGTCAACCGCCCCGGTGCTTTCGCCGAATTCGTCGTCATCCCCGAGGCCAACGTGCGCGCGCTGCCCGAGGCGATCTCCGATGACATCGGCGCCATCCTCGACCCCCTCGGCAATGCCGTCCACACGGCGCTGGCCTTCGATGTCACTGGCGAGGACGTGCTGATTACCGGCGCCGGCCCCATCGGACTGATGGCCGTCGCCGTCTGCCGCCACGCGGGCGCGCGCCACATCGTGATCACCGATTTCAATCCTGAGCGCCTGCGCCTGGCCGAAGCCATGGGCGCCACCAAAGGCGTGCAAGCCGGTGCCGATCTCAACGCGGTCATGGCCGATCTCGGCATGCGCGAAGGTTTCGACGTGGGCCTAGAGATGTCGGGTGCCGCCCCCGCACTCGATGCCATGCTGGGGGCGGTGATCTGCGGCGCCAAAGTCGCACTCCTCGGCCTCTTCCCCGGCAAACCCACCCTCGATCTCAACACCGCGATCTTCAAAGGCGTCACTTTTGAGGGCATCTACGGGCGCAAAATGTACGAGACCTGGCACAAGATGCTCGCCATGCTGGAGAGCGGGCTCGATGTCACCCCGGTCATCTCCCACCGCCTGGCGTTCACCGATTACGCCGCGGGCTTCGAGGCGGTGGCCTCGGGGACGGCCTGCAAGGTGGTCCTCGACCTCGACGCCTGAGCATTGAGGCATTAGCGTCGGCCCAAAATCACGAGGGAGGCTGTCATGGCACAACCGATCCGCCCCGGTGCGCGCGATTGTCTGGTGATCGTCGATGTGCAGAGCGATTTTTGCGAAGGCGGTGCGCTGGCCGTGCCCGACGGCGACGCGGTGGTGCCGCTCATCAACGCGCTGATGCCGCGCTTTGCCCATATCGTGGCCACTCAGGATTGGCACCCGCCAGGCCATAGCTCGTTTGCGTCCGAGCACCCCGGCAAGGCGCCCTTTGAGAGCGTCGGGATGGCCTATGGTGCGCAGACCCTCTGGCCCGATCACTGCCTTCAGGGCAGCCCCGGCGCTGCGTTCCATCCAGAGTTGGCGACCGACCCAATCCAAGCGATCTTACGCAAAGGCACCAACCCGGCCATCGACAGCTACTCGGCGTTTTTCGAGAACGACGGTACCACCCCCACGGGCCTCGAAGGTTATCTGCGCACCCGCGGCATCGAGCGGGCGTTTTTCGTCGGGATCGCCACCGACTTTTGCGTCGGCTGGTCGGTGCGCGATGCCCGTCGGCTCGGCTTCGAAGCGGTGCTGATCGAGGACGCCTGCCGCGCCATCGATCTGGACGGCTCGCTGGGCGCAGCCCTCACCGCCATGAGCGAGGCTGGCGCCAGCCGCCTCGACAGCACCCGGATCGCCGCGTGAGCACCCCCGATGTGATGCCCGATCTGGCGCCCGACTACGCCAGCAGCCTGCTCGTCACCGATCTCTACCAGCTCAACATGGTCGAAGCGTATCTGGCGGACGGGCTGACCGGCGAGGCGATCTTCGAGGTCTTTGTGCGTACCCTCGCCCCCAAGCGCGGCTTTTTGCTGGCGGCGGGCCTCGAACAGGCCGTGCGTTATGCCCTCAACGCGCGCATGAGCGAAGAGGAAGCCGCCTGGCTCACCGAGACCGGTCGCTTCTCCCAACGCTGCCTCGATTATCTGCG
>JBCDHK010000331.1:0-4441 GCA_038750185.1 Pseudomonadota bacterium | reverse complement strand
ATGGGCCTCGACCGCGGCTTTGCCCGGGCCTTCCTCAAGAGCCAACTCGGCGCGGGCACCGCGCTGCCGCGCGAGGGCACGGTCTTCGTCTCGGTGCGCGATGCCGATAAGGCTGTGGTGCTGCCCGCTGTCCAACTCCTCTCCGAACTCGGCTTTGACATCGTCGCCACCGGCGGCACGGCGGAGTACCTCGCCGCCCAAGGGGTCGAGGCACAGCGCGTGGCCAAGGTCTATGAGGGGCGGCCCAATATCGTCGATCGGATGAAAGACGGCGGTGTGGTGCTGGTCTTCAACACCACCGATGGTGCGCAATCGGTGCGCGACAGCTTTGACATCCGCGCCACGGCCCTCTCGCAAAAAATCCCCTACTATACCACCGCCGCCGGAGCCTGGGCCGCCGCGCGCGCCATTGAGGCCTGGCGCCAGGGGGCGCTCGATGTGGCACCGTTGCAGGAGTATGCGCGCGCTTGAGGGGGGATCCTCCGCACGGACTGGCAGTCCATATCCACTTGCATTGCTCTTTTGTCCCTCGTACCGTATGGCTCCGCGGTCGCAGTCTGGGGTTTGCCATCCCCTGCGCCCCGGCGCGAGCGAGCATCGCTCATCCCCCATACCGCATACACGCCAGTATCTGCGCGAGAGAGAGGGAGCCATGGACAAGGTTCCGATGACCAAACCGGGCTATGATGCCCTTAACGCCGAATTGAAGACGCTCAAGGAGATCGAGCGCCCTGCCATCATCCGCGCCATCGCCGAGGCGCGCGAGCACGGCGATCTCTCCGAGAATGCCGAGTACCACTCGGCGCGCGAAAAACAGTCGTTTATCGAGGGCCGCATCAAGGAACTCGAAGGCATGATCGGGCGCGCCGACGTGATCGATCCCTCCAAGATGAGCGGCACTACGATCCGTTTTGGCGCGCATGTGCGCTTGATCGACGAGGACACCGAGGAGGAGAAATCCTACCAGATCGTCGGTGAGCCCGAGGCCGATATCAATGCTGGGCGGCTCAACATGAACTCGCCCTTAGCGCGCTCGCTGATCGGCAAGGACGAGGGCGACAGCGTCGAGGTGGTCACGCCCGGCGGTGGGCGCACCTATGAAGTACTCTCGGTGCGCTATCAGTGACGCTCGGCGTGCTCGCGGCTGAGGCGGGCACGCGCCGGCGTGTGCTCCACGTCGGCTGTGGCCAAAAACGCAAGCGTCACCTGCCACGGCCCTTCCGCGGGGCGGACTGCGAGGAAGTCCGCCTCGACATCAATCCGGACTGTGATCCCGATATCGTCGGCACCATCACCGATCTCTCCATGGTGGCCGATGGCAGCATCGATGCGCTGTTTTCCTCACACAACATCGAGCATCTGTTTGCCCATGAAGTGCCGTTGGCCCTGGCCGGGTTTGCGCGCGTGCTGGCGCCTGGCTCCGGGATTGCGGTCATCACCTGCCCCGATCTGCAAGCCATCGGTAAGCGCATCGCCGAGGGGCGGATCGAGGAGGCGCTCTACAATAGCGCCATCGGCCCGGTGGCGCCGCTCGATGTGCTCTATGGCCATCGCGGCGCTGTGGCGCGGGGCGAGCACTATATGGCCCACCGCACCGGCTTTACCGGGCAGACCCTGATCGATGCCCTCCACCGCGCCGGGTTTTCGAGTTGTACGGGCACGCGCCATCTGCGCACGCTGACGCTCTGGGTGATCGGATTTCGCTGGCGCATCGACGAGGCGCAGCGCCGGGTATTTCGCAAGGCGTTTTTCCCGCCGCCTTGAGGCCCGCCAAAGGCCATCCCGCACTTACAAAAGACCCGGTTCTCAGTAACGCAGCCCGGATGCGGGCTGCGCCAAGAGCCCGTGGTTTGGAGCGATTTCCACCCAACCTGCATGGGTTGGTGATTAAGAAATCGCGCCACAACAACACCCTACAGCAGTGCGCGTGCTGCCACCGGATGCAGCCGGAGCAGCCCACGGATGGCTGCTGCATGTTTCGCTTGATCGAGACGCTCTGCACACGCACACTACACAATAAAAAGGCAGACGACGTACCCAGGAAAGAGGCCTACTCCAATAATCGTAAAACGAAACGGTAATACAGGGGGTCTAAATGTCGGTGAAGATTGTCGTCGGGATCGACGGTAGCGGCTCGGGGGTCCGCGCCATCGAATATGCCAAGGGGCTCGGCCAGTTGGTCAAGGATGCCGAGCTTATCCTGGTCTACGTAATCGAGTGGTCACCCTTTACCTTCCAAACAGCCGAAGAAAACGCCGAGCGCCACAAACGGCGCGAAGAAGAGATCGCGATCGCCCAGGAGCGCGTCGTCGATCCGGCAGTGGCCTCGCTCTCGGGCAGTGGCTTGGCGGTGCAAGGCGTGGTCAAGCACGGCGATGTGGCCGAGACGCTGGAGCGCGTCGCCAAGGCCCAAGGCGCCGATCAGATCGTCGTCGGCCGGACTTCAGAGGCCGGTCTCGTCTCGCGGATCTTCGGGTCCTCCACCGTGAGCCTGGTGATGAACGCCAGTGTTCCCGTCACCGTTGTCTCGTGAGGATCTGATATGGTTGGCAAATACCCGATACGCCTCGGCCTCGCCATGCTGGCACTGCTGAGCAGCGCGCCGCTGACGGCCGCCCAAGAAACCCGCGGCATCGACGAAGTCGTCAACGAAGCCTTCGCAACCGCGACCGGCCCCTTCGTGAGTTTCATCTTCTCCTCGCTGCCGGGGACGAATTTTCCCTGGATCGTGATGTGGCTGGTGATCGCGGCAAGCGTATTCACCGTCTATTTCGGCTTTATCCAGCTGCGCGCCTTCTGGCACTCGATCCAACTGGTCAAGGGCGACTACTCCGACCCCGACGACGCGGGCGAGGTCAGCCACTTCCAGGCCCTGGCCACCGCCCTCTCGGGCACGGTGGGCCTCGGCAATATCGCGGGTGTGGCCGTGGCGGTCGGCATCGGCGGCCCTGGCGCGACGTTCTGGATGATCATGGCGGGCCTGTTGGGCATGGCCTCCAAGTTCACCGAGTGTACGCTGGGCGTCAAATACCGCAACGAATACCCCGACGGCACCGTCTCCGGCGGGCCGATGTACTACATGTCTAAAGGCTTTGCCGAGCGCGGCTTTGGCGGCGGCAAGATCCTCGCGGTGTTGTTTTCGGTCTTTTGCATCTTGGGCGCACTCGGCGGGGGCAACATGTTCCAAGCCAACCAAGCCCACGCCCAGATCACCGCCATCGTCGGCGATTATCCCGGCTGGATTACCGGCATCGTCTTTGCCGGGGTGGTCTTTGCGGTGATCGTGGGGGGCATCAAATCGATCGCCAAAGTGACCGAGAAGATCGTCCCCTTCATGGGCATCCTCTATGTGCTGGCGGCCCTGGTCATCCTGATCATGAATTCCGATCAGATCGGCTGGGCCTTCGGGCAGATCATCGACGGCGCGTTCACGGGGCTGGGCGTTGCGGGTGGTCTGGTCGGCGCGCTCATCCAAGGCTTTCGCCGCGCCGCCTTCTCCAATGAGGCGGGCGTGGGCTCGGCCGCCATCGCCCACTCGGCCGTGCGCACCAAGGAGCCGATCACCGAGGGCTTTGTCTCGCTCCTGGAGCCCTTCATCGACACGGTGGTGATCTGCACCATGACCGCGCTGGTGATCATCATCACCGGGCAGTTGATCCTGGATGCCGAGACGGGCCTCTATGTCCTCAACGAAGCCGGCACCGCCATTCAGACCATCGACGGCAACTCCGGCGTGGCGCTGACCTCGGCAGCCTTTGCCTCGGCGTTCTCGTGGTTTCCGTTCATCTTGGCCATTGCCGTGGTGTTGTTTGCGTTCTCGACCATGATCTCCTGGTCGTATTACGGGCTAAAGGCTTGGACGTATCTGTTTGGCGAGGGCCAGATAAAGGAGCTGATCTTCAAGGTCATCTTCTGCATCTTCGTGGTCATCGGTGCCGCGGCCAGCCTTGGCCCGGTGATCGATTTCTCCGATGCGGCGATCTTTGCCATGGCGGTGGTCAACATCATCGCGCTCTACGCCTTGATGCCGATCGTCAAGCAAGAGCTCAACAGCTACCTTGAGCGCCTGAAATCGGGAGAGATCCGCAAGTTCAAGAACTGATCGCAAAGAGCCTGTTCCGATTGGGTAAACACTCACCCCGTTGGCAGGATGGTCTGCATACCTGTCACCAAGGTGAGTGTTTACCTCTATAGCATTTTGCGCAAACGTTGGTTCGCGTAAAATGCTATAAGCTATTGCTTTGTCGCGATTTCCGAGCCAGTCGGTGTGTCCACCTCCTTTGAAATCGCTCGACTGTTCTGCCGCGATTTCCGAGCCAGTCGGTGCTTCCACCTCCTTTGAAATCGCTCGACTGTTCTGCCGCGATTTCCGAGCCAGTCGGTGTGTCCACCTCCTTTGAAATCGCTCTAGCCTGCGACGCCGGCTGGGCTGGCGGCTTCT
>JBCDHK010000330.1:0-4457 GCA_038750185.1 Pseudomonadota bacterium | reverse complement strand
GCCGCGCGGGAGGGGACGCTCGGGGCAGGGCGGTCGTCGGGCGGGGTCATGGCGTGTCCTTTCTTACCGGTGGCGTCCGATGGTCATGGTCTCGCTGCGTTGCACCAGGGTAGGCGCAGCGACATGGGCGGGACAATCCAAAACCGGTGATGGCTGCCATCGCCAATATTGCTGGGCCAGTACCGCGGGGGCGATGCTGCTGGCGCAGCCGCGCCCTTATCGGCAGCGCGCGGTGGCGCTATCGAGGGCCGCGGTAAAGCCCAGCAGCGAAAACGTGTCGATGGTGGTGGTGCCGCGCGAGGACAGCCCCTCGACGCGCGCATTCACGCCGCGCTTGAAGGCGGCGACGATGCGGTCGTCGTCGGCCGGGGTCGGCGCCCAGGCGTTCTCGCCGTCGGTGAACAGCTCAAAGGTGGCCGAGCCGATCTTGGCCTCGACCTCCGAGCCCTGGCGGAACGGATAGCCGGCCATGAACGACACCTCGTTCTTGACGCCATCGGCGGGGCGCACGGCCACCATCAAGAAGATGTCGCCGCGGTTGACGCTGACACGCTGGCCACCGCGCAGGGCCGCCGATTCGGTTGGGCGCGAGACGATCCAGCAGATCTTGGCGCCGTTCTGGTCCACCTCGAAGATCGACCAGTCGCGCTTGGAATCGACGCGGTTTTGGGTCTGCGCCGTGGCTGGCGCCGCCAAGACCAGCGCCACCAACACTGCCGAAAAGAGACCGCCGATGCGGCCCAACACGGCTTTTCTCACCATCATGCCCGTCTCCTCATTCGCATCCCGCAACAGCGCGCACACCAGCGAGAGAGCACGCTGCACTCTGGAGCGGTATTTAGGGTTGTGCAACCGGACCTATTTCGGTTTTGGTGCATCCCCCGGAACTGTTTTGCCTGCCCGGCACGATCTAACGCCCCCCCGCTCCGGCGGCAAGGATTGCTCCACTTGAAGGAGACGAATATTGTGAGGGTGTACCGTGGAAACGCCCATCGGCTGGGAGTGCGAATCACCTGGCCGTAACCGCCTCCGGTGGAGACCGCGCTTTCTTGATGGACGATGACAGCATCCTTGCCCACCGCAACGGCCGGACCGATTGGTCCGACGTCGACGACGCGACACTGCTCGCCGCCGTCGCCGAGCGCGATCGCAATGCCTTCGTCGCCCTGTTCGAGCGCTACGCCGGGCGCATCAAGGGCTTTCTCATTCGCGCCGGCGCCTCCGATGGTGTCGCTGAGGAAGCCACCCAGGAGGTCATGGTCACGCTCTGGCGGCGCGCGGAGACCTTCGATCCAAGCCGCGCCGGTGCCTCGACGTGGATCTTCACCATCGCGCGCAACAAGCGTATCGATCTGCTCCGCCGTGCCGGGCGCACCGAGATCGACGTCGACGACCCGGCGCTGTTCCAGCCCGAGCCCGCCGCCTCAGCCGAGGTCGACGTGGCTGGGGCCGAGCGCGATGCCCGGGTCAGGGACGCCGTGCTGGGGCTGAGCGAAGAGCAGCGCGAGGTGGTGCGGCTGGCGTTTTTCTCGGGGCTGAGCCATGCCGATATTGCCGCACAGCTGACGCTGCCGCTTGGCACGGTGAAATCGAGGCTCAGGCTGGCCTTCACCAAACTGCGCGACGATCTTGGCGCGGGCTTTGTTGAGGAGCTGCGCGATGGCTGATCTGAGCGGGCGCTGAGGCCGGGATGATAGGGTGAGCGCAGCAGTCAATCCGGTCCTGGTCGAGAGCTGGCGCGGCCCCCTTGTCGAGTGCGTCCACCGTGGCGCGGTCGCGGTGTGCACTCCTGACGGCTCGGTCGAATTTGCGCTTGGCGATATCACACGCGCCGTGTTGCCGCGCTCGGCGGCCAAGCCGCTCCAAGCGCTAGTGCTCCTCGAGAGCGGGGCAGCCGATGCCGCTGGTCTGGATGAGCGCCATCTGGCGCTGGCCTCGGCCTCCCACCACGCCACACCAGAACACGTCGCGCTGGTCGGGGACTGGCTGGCGGGCCTCGGCCTTGGCGAGGGGGCGCTGCGGTGTGGTGCCCATGCCCCCAAGCACCGCGCCTCGCGGGTGGCGCTGGCCCGGGCAGGCACGGCTCCGAGCCAACTGCACAACCAATGCTCGTGTGGGAAGTACCTGGCTAAGCGGTTGTTAAATAGAATTTATTTCATCGTTTTCGGAACGTCAGGAGGTAGACGTTCCTATCAGAAGACGCCGGCGACTGCGGGACCGGCTGTAATGATCAACCTCCTTCAACGTCTGATGCCCAGTCCAAGCAGCAACCCGGGCCGTCTCCCAGCCTAATTCTATCAACATCGTCGCCCGCGCTTTTCGCAGTCCGTGAAAGGCCAGGCCGCGCCCCGCAAGGCCAGGAACCGCATCGACAGCCCTTCTGAAAAAATCGCTCATCGAGCGCACGCTGCGGCGATTGCCGTCGTGGGTTTGTATCCACGGCGAACGACCTTCCGCATGGGCCAAAGCGGCGACAAGATGCGCGTGGTCTTCCGCTAGCCCCCCCCAGCCCTCAGGCAGTATGCGAAGCGGCACCGAGACCGGGCCTTGCGTCTTCTGCTGAATGAAGCTGATCCAGCCGTCCAGCCCGACGTCGTCTGCACCAAAGCGCGCCACATCCGCACGCCGGGCTGACGTCCAATAGGTCAACTCGAAGGCCAGCCGCTCCTCAGACCCATAGGACCAATGCGCGCGAAACGCTGCGATCTGCTCAGGCGACCAAGCCTGAAACCCATGATTGCTGGCACCGTGCGCACGTCGAGGCTGCTTTACGTCAGCCGCAACGCTACGATCCACTAACCCCATCTCGACGGCATGCCCAAGCAGGGATCGCCAAGCGCGCAACCTGTTATCCGCCTCACCGTGTGTCATGTCCTCGATATCGCGACGCAGATGGGCTGCGGTCAGATCAGCCACCATCAACTCACCGGCGGTGGTCTTGCCGCTTCGGCCACGTTTCTGGATCAGGCGACGTATTGCGGCCCCTCGAGATTGGCGGGTGGCTGGCGAGTACGACTGCCATGTGCGGCTGTCCGTGTAAGATCGTGCGACCGCGGCAAGAGTTCCAGCCTTGTTTCTGATCACCGCAGGCGCAGGTGCGCTGTCCAGGGCTTGATAATAGGCCCGGAGGAACTTTGGATGATCCTCGGGCAGATTGGGCAGGCGGACAGTCTTACCGCCGGGCGGCTCAACGTAGATGCGAAGCGAACCGTCCTTGTTACGCCGGTACTTTATGTACCGGAGCCGACCTAGAATACGTCGTCTGGGCATTCGCCGCCGGCTTGGCCCTTATAGGGCTGATCGTCAAGCCACGCATCCAGATCGCGACGGTCGTAAAGCACCTTGCTCCCATGCACCCTGGGCAAGATTTCTAGCTCCTGAAAAGCCCTCTGAGACATCCCGAGATAGGCTGCTGCTTGGGGCAGGCGCATCCCACGCGGTTGGATATTGATGGTTGGGCGGGGTGTGTTGCTCATGCTAGGTCGCCCTCGCCGCAAGGACTGGCAAAAAGATCGCCGGGAACGCCCGGATCGCCCTCGCGCCAACAGCGAAGGCTGTAACCCGCCTCAATCAGCGTGCTCATCAGGTCGACTGGGCACAGACAATGGTCTTTTGCGAAGCGCGGGGTGCCCTCGGTCATGCGGGCTTGCATGCCAATCACCGCTTCAAGCTGATCGCGGGTGCGAGCACAGAAGTCAGGAAACCAAACGTTGGTGCACATTAAATGCCCCCTAATGTCTTGGGCGCAGATTAACTGCGCTACTCATGCCGCTTCCCCCAGATCGTCCACCGCCCCGACGAACGTCCTCACGAACGCCGCCGCGAGCGCGGGAACGATTGCATTGCCGAAACCGCGCAGTCGCACCACGCGGGCGGGTATCCCATGAGCCAGCGGGAATGTGCCGGGTCCAACTGGCCTCCATCGTCCATCCCGGCAGAGGAGCCAGTCAGCATCTCGCCAGAGGCCGTGAAGCGGGCTGGTTCGGCTGTTGTGCCCGAGGAGGCCAAGGCTGCCATCTGGCTCAGCGGCACTCCGGTGTCGTGCGGCCTGGGAGGAAGGCTGCCCCGGTTGCCGTCCGCGGCAGTTGGCGCCGCCCAGCCCGCCAGCATCGCGAAGTCGTTCAGATCGTTCGAGCGCTCCGGGTTCATCGCACGCTTGGCCTGCCCGCCTCCTGTGCCATCGCTCGCTTGGGGCGTCGGCCAACCGGCAAGCGTCGCCACAGCCGACAGTGGCTTCCCCCGTGTGTGCCCCCATCGGGCTTCGTCGAATTCCTCCGACGCGCTCTCCGACTTCCAATCTCGCGCCGCGGGCGTCGGCCAGCCGAACAGCGCCGAAGAACAGCCGGTGCCGGATGTGCGGCGCGCCGATGCCCGCAGCGCCGGTATCAACAGCCCCGACGAGGTAGCCCATCGCTTCCAGCGCAGGGTGTAGAGCAGACAGCCAGACGAGCCCATCT
>JBCDHK010000329.1:0-4495 GCA_038750185.1 Pseudomonadota bacterium | reverse complement strand
TTCGTCCACATATCCCACCAGCGATATCCTTAGCACTGGGTTACGGAGAAAAACAACCCAGAGCTTTCGCAAGCGCATTACAAATGGGTTAAATGCAGTGCGTGCTCTCTTTAAGAGGCTGAGGCTTTGGCAGGGGGTGCAGAGCTCGGATTGTGCACATCTTGGTGTGAAATATTGTTTCATATCAATTCTCTAAGGGGTTTGCAGGCGCATGGGTCCAGTATCACAATGAATGTGGCTGCCATGGTCGTTGCCGTTGCTGGACCGTTCGAATTGTTTCTAGTCTGGATTGATAAGGCTCTGCCGGACGCGCGAAGCTAGGTTAACGAGCGGCTGCAACCCCCCTGACAGTAAACGATTCGCGAATTCGGCGCCCCCCGATCGCCGCTCCATCGCCACCCGGTCGTCGCCCCATGCCCACCGTGCTCAAAGTGCCGCCGCGGCGCAGCATGGTTGCGCATTCATCATTCCCGTAAACCAGGCACGATTTCGAGCACCACCCGCGCGCCGTCGCGCTCGACGGCAATCTCGACCGCCTCGCCAGGCGCCAGCGTGTTGAGCGTGCGCACGTAGTCGTAGATGTCGTCGAGATCCTGGCCCGCCAGCGCCACCACCACATCGCCCCCCTGTAGCCCGGCCAGTTCGGCAGGCCCGCCCTTGACCACGCCCGAGAGCGGCACCCCCTTTTGGCCATCGCCCGCATAATCGGGAATGGTGCCGAGAAACACGCCCCCCATCTGCCGCGCCCCCGAGGGCTGCGGGCGCTCGACCTCGACGTACTCGGGCGCGGCCTCAGCCCGGGCTTGCGAGCGCGTCACCAGCGCCACAAACCGGGTGATGTCGTAGAGCCCTTCGTAGTTGAGCGTGTCAGGGGTGTCGCGGGGGGTGTGGTAGTCGCCATGCGCACCGGTGAAGAGTGAGAGCACGGGCGCGCCGCCAAGATAAAACGCCGTGGCGTCGGTCGGCAGATAGGGGCTGTCCGAGGTCTCGATGGGCAGGCCGATGACGGCATTGCGCCGCTCGATCTCGCGCGCCCAGACCGGCGAGGAGGCCAGCCCCGAGACGATCAGGTTGTCCTCAAGCCGCCCGATCATGTCCATGTTGATGTAGGCGGCGACGCTCTCGCGAATGTGCTCGGCGCTCTCGCGAGTCTTGATCGCCTCGACGTGGTGGCGCGCGCCGATCAGGCCCAACTCCTCGCCCGACCAGGCGGCAAAGAGGATGTCGCGCGCGCCGGTGAGGCGCCCAGCGTCGCGCTCAGCCGCCAGGTGTTGGGCGACTTCGAGGACGGCGGCCACGCCCGAGGCATTGTCGTCGGCGCCGTAGTGGATCTGGCCGCGTTCTTCGGGCTTGGCCAGCGAGCCCGCGGTCTCGCCGAGGCCGAGCCCATCGACATGGCCGCCGATGGCCAGGGCCGGGTTGTCGGCCTCGCCGTCGAGATCGAGGCGGGCGAGCACGTTGCGCCCTTGGCTGCGCTCGAAATCAAGCGCCACGGTGCCGCCGACCGAGACCCCCTCCAGCGGGCGCACCACCACTTCGCCCGCTTCGAGTGCTTGGGTCAGCGCGTCCAGGTCTTCGTCGAGATTGGAGAGCATGCGCGCCGAGGCGGCTCGGTCGATGGCAACCAGCGGCAGGCTGGTCACTCCGGCGCCGGGCTGGAAGGCGAGGCGCGGCAGGCGGGGAAACTCGGTCTCGCGCGGTGGTGGGGTGAAGAGGACGCCGAGCGCACCCTTGCCCTTGGCGACCGAGGCCTTGTAGCGCAGGCTAGAGTAGCGCGAGAGGGCGTTGCGGCGCTCTTCGGAGAGATCGCCCGGCGCACCGCGCCAGAGCAGCACCCATTTGCCCTCCACATCGAGCCCCTCGTAGCTGTCGAAGGCCGGCGTATCGCCGCTTGCTGGGACATCGAGGCCGTAGCCGGCAAACACCACCGGCGCGTCCGGCAATTCGCCCGTGGCCGAGAAGGCGAGTGGGCGCCAGTCGTCGTCGAGGACCAGCGTCTCGCCCTCGCCTGCGACGCCGATCTCCAAGCGGTTGCCCTCGCCCAAAGCCACCCCGGCGGTAAACTCGAAGGGCTCGAAGTAGGTGCCGTCAGGCGCCGCGGGGGCCAGCCCTAGCGCGGCAAAGGCATCGGCGACGTATTGGGTGGCCAGACGCTCGCCCTCGGTGCCGGTCAGGCGGCCTTGCATCTCCTCGGAGGCCAGCGCCTCGACGTGGGCCTTGAGATCGGCGACGGTGATCTCGGGCAAGCCAAGGGCTGCGCGGCGCGGCGCGGCATCCAGGGAGGCCAGCGCCGTCTCGTGGTCCCAATCGGCGACGAAGATCTGGCTCTTGCGGGTGGAGGTGGCGTTGGACGTCCAGGTCAGCCCGGTACCGTCGGCGGTAAAGGCAGGCAGGCCGTCGAACCCATCGCGCGCGCTCACGCGCACGGGCACGCGCTTGCCGGCAGTATCGACGATGTAGAGTTCGAAATTGGCAAAGCCGTTCAGATTGGTGGTGAAGATCAGATACTCGCCCGACGGATGGAAGAACGGCGCCCAGGACATCACGCCGAGATCGGTGATCTGGCGCTGCTCGGAGCCGTCGGCGTTCATGGTGTAGATCTCAGCCGTGGCCCCATTGGCGGCAAAGCGGCGCCAGGTGATTTTCGAGCCGTCCGCCGACCAGAACGAACCGCCGTCATAGCCGGGCGTGTCGGTGAGGCGGGTGACGTTGGCGCCGTCGGCGTCCATGACGTAGAGGTCCATGAAGTAGGCCGGGTCGCGCTTGAGGCGGGCGGCGTCTTCGTCGCTGAGGGCGCGTGCGTAGGCTGCGCGGTTGGAGGCGAAGACGATCTTGGAGCCATCGGGCGAATAGGCGCCCTCGGCGTCGTAGCCGAGCGCGTCGGTCAGGCGGGTGAATTGACCAGTGGTCAGATCGCGCTCGACGATCTCGTAGGTGGGGTCGTAGTCCCAAGAGTAGCGCCGGGTCTGGCCGGAGGCGCGAAAGTCCAGTTCGGCCTGCATTTTCGCTCTAGCCTCGGGGTCGAACTGGGTCGAGGAGAACAGCACCCGGTCGCCCTTGGGGTGGATCCAGCCGCAGGTAGTCTTGCCGATGCCGTTGGAGACGCGCTCGACGTCACCCGTGGTCAGGTCCATCAGATACATCTGGTAAAACGGATTGCCCGGTGCGCGCTCGGATTGGAAGATCATCTGCGTCGCATCGGCTGAGTAGTAGCCCTCGCCTGCGCGCGTGCCCTCGAAGGTCAGTTGGCGCGCGCCCGAGATCAGGTCCGGGACCGCCGCGGTTTCGGCTGCAGCAGGCGCGGCCAGCAGGGCAAGGGCAAGAGCGGCGAGGGACGGGCGCATGGGCGGCCTCCTTGACTGGGGGGCTTGGGACTTGGGGCTATCATGGTAAACTGGAGCGCCCAGCCCGCTCTCCAAGCGCCAGTGCAGCCTCAGAGCTTGAGGCGTGAGAGGCGCAGCGCGTTGGCAATCACCGAGAGCGAGGACAAGCTCATGGCCGCCGCCGCCAGCATGGGCGAGAGCAGCACGCCAAACAGCGGATAGAGCACCCCCGCCGCCACCGGCACCCCGGCGGTGTTGTAGAGGAAGGCGAAGGCCAGGTTCTGGCGGATGTTGGCGCGGGCGGCTTTGGCCAAGCGGCGCGCGCGCACCAAGGCGCCGAGATCGCCGGTCAGCGTGATCGCAGCGCTCTCGACCGCCACATCGGCGCCCGAGCCGATGGCGAGCCCCACATCGGCTGTGGCCAGCGCCGGGGCGTCGTTGATGCCGTCGCCCGCCATGGCGACGGTGGCGCCCTCGGCTTGGAGGCGGGCGACTAGGGCGGCTTTGCCCTCGGGCGAGAGGGCGGCGTGGATCTCTGTGAGGCCCGCTTGGGCGGCGACGGCTTGGGCGGTGGGCTCAGCGTCGCCGGTGGCCAGGATCAGGCGAAGGCCGGTCTTTTCGAGCGCTTCTAGAGTTTCGCGCGCGCCAGGGCGCAGCGGATCGGCCAGGGCGATCAGCCCGGCGGTGTGGCCATCGACGGCGAGATAGACCGTGGTGGCGCCCTCGGCTTGCAGGCGGGCGGCGTGGGTTGCCAGGGCTTCGGGGACACCGCCCAGCATGGCGGCATTGCCGAGCACCACGCGGTGGGTCTGCTGGCCCAAGACCACCTCGCCCGCGATGCCCTGGCCTGGCACGGCCTCGACGGCGCGGCCTTCGCCAGGGGCCACGCCACGGGCCTCGGCGGCGGCGAGGATGGCAGCGGCGAGGGGGTGTTCTGAGGCGCGCTCGATGCCGGCGGCGAGCGCTAAGAGGCGGGTCTCGTCGAGGCCCGCGCCCTCGGTGAGCACGATCTCGCGCAGGACGGGGCGGCCTTCGGTCAGCGTGCCGGTTTTGTCGAGGACGAGCACATTGGCTTCGGCCAGGCGCTCCAAGGCGGCTGCATCGCGCACCAGCACGCCGGCCTGGGCGCCGCGGCCGAGCGCCACCGTGATCGACATGGGCGTGGCCAGGCC
>JBCDHK010000328.1:0-4527 GCA_038750185.1 Pseudomonadota bacterium | reverse complement strand
GTTGGAATACCTGCCAATTCTTCCGGCGGCAGGTCGTAGAGATCCTTGTCCGCGGGCTCGCCCGGGTGGATCTTGTTCTCGATCCCGTCCAGGCCCGCCATCAAAAGCGCGGCGAAGCAGAGGTAGGGGTTTGCCGCCGGGTCCGGGAAGCGGGTCTCGACACGCTTGGCCTTCGGGCTTTCCGTCCACGGGATCCGGCAAGAGGCCGACCGGTTCCGCGCGGAGTACGCCAGAAGCACCGGCGCCTCGAAGCCCGGGATCAGGCGCTTGTAGCTGTTCGTCGACGGATTAGTGAACGCATTCAACGCCTTAGCATGCTTCAGCACACCGCCGATATAGTAGATCGCTTCCTCGGAAAGGTCGGCATACTGATCGCCCGCAAAGAGCGGTTTGCCGTCCTTCCAGATCGACTGGTTGACGTGCATCCCGGTGCCGTTGTCGCCCTTGATCGGCTTGGGCATGAACGTCGCCGACTTGCCGTAGGCCGCGGCCACGTTGTGGATGACGTACTTGTACTTTTGCAGCGCATCGGCCTGGGTGGTCAGCGAGCCGAAGATGAGGCCCAACTCGTGCTGGCACGAGGCCACTTCGTGGTGGTGCTTGTCGACGCTCATGCCCATGCGCTTCATGGTCGAGAGCATCTCGGAGCGGATGTCTTGGCCCGCATCGGTTGGGTTGACGGGGAAGTAGCCGCCCTTCAGCCCCGGGCGGTGGCCCATGTTGCCCATCTCGAACTCGGTGTCGGTATTCCAGGAGGCGTCCTGGGCATCGACCTCATACGACACCTTGTTGATGTCGACCTTGAAGCGCACGTCGTCGAACAGGAAGAACTCGGCCTCGGGGCCAAAAAACGACGTATCGCCGATGCCGCTGTCCTTGAGGTACTGCTCGGCCTTGATCGCAGTCGCGCGCGGATCGCGCTCGTAGAGCTCGCCGGTGTCGGGCTCGACCACGGTGCAAAACATCACCAGCGTCTTCTCGGCATAGAACGGATCGATGTGGGCCGAGGCCGCATCGGGCATCAGCTTCATGTCGGACTGATCGATCGACTTCCAACCGGCGATCGAAGAGCCGTCGAACATCCAGCCCTCCTCCATCCAGTCCTCATCGACAATATCGGACAGCGCTGTGACGTGTTGCATCTTACCGCGCGGGTCGGTGAAGCGCAGGTCGACGTAGGCGACGTCCTGCTCTTTGATCATCTTGACGACTTCGGCGTTGGTCATGGGTGCTCCCTCTTGGTGGTTTGGGGTTTACTTGTGTGGGACTGGGCGGCGCGCGCTCAGAGCGCGTCCGAGCCCGCCTCGCCTGTGCGGATGCGCACGGCTTGCTCGACGGCGGTGACAAAGATCTTGCCGTCGCCGATCTTGCCGGTGCGCGCGGCTTGGGTGATGGCATCGAGGGTCTGATCGAGCAAGCTGTCGTCGATCACCACTTCGATTTTCACCTTGGGCAGGAAATCGACCACGTATTCGGCGCCGCGGTAAAGCTCGGTGTGGCCTTTTTGGCGCCCGAAGCCTTTGGCCTCCAGTACGCTGAGGCCTTGGATGCCGATCTCCTGGAGGGCTTCCTTAACCTCGTCGAGTTTGAAGGGTTTGATCACCGCTTCGACTTTCTTCACGGGTGTTCCCCTTTTCTCGCCCAGCCGGGGCGGCCCAATTGGGACAGGTGAGGCGAGCGTTGGCGGCGCGCGCGCGGATTTTGGGCGGCGGCACTGAGGCATTGGGCCGCACTATGGTGCGCTAAGGGCTGCAGGAAGCGTGCCAAGGTGGGCGCTGGCCGGGAGTCGTTGTTTTCGCCGGGATCGTGGTTGGGGCGGGCTTCTACATCTGCCTAGTTTGCGGGCTTTTCGCTGAATAATTAGGCAATCCCCAAGGCAATCTTGACCTCGGTGGCGAGGCAGAGACACTGCCGTTCCAATCCAGGGAGGCCCCATGACCGAACTACTGACCGCCGCCCAGATGCGCGCCTTGGAGCAAGCCGCCATCGACGCGGGCGAGGTTACCGGCCTCGAACTGATGGAGCGCGCCGGTCGGGGCACGGTCGAAGCGATTTTCGACTGGCGCCCAGAGTTGGCCGAGGGCCGCCGTTGCGCTGTCGTGTTCTGCGGCCCGGGCAACAATGGTGGCGACGGCTTTGTCGTCGCACGCCTCCTGCACGCACGCGGCTGGCGGGTGGAGGTCTACCTCTATGGCCGCGCACCGGATGAGATCGATACGCTGACCGCCGATGCGGCGATCAATGCCCAGCGCTGGGCGATGCTGGGGGAGATCCACCCTACAAGTGATTGGCCGGGCGAGAACGAACCGAACGCCGATATCTACATCGATGCCCTGTTTGGAACCGGGTTGAGCCGCCCGCTCTCGGGCGAGGCGGTGCGAGTGATCGAAGCGCTCTTTCCGGTCTCCTCCGATGATCTCGTCTGCCTCGACATTCCCTCAGGTATCTGTGCCGATAGTGGGCGCTTGCTGATCGAGGGGGAGACAGGGCTTTTCGCGAGCCTGACCGTGACCTATCACGCAGCCAAACTCGGCCATTATCTCGCAGGCGGGCCAGTGCATTGCGCGCGCTTGCGACGGATCGACATCGGGCTCGACCCGCACAAAGCATGGCGCCGGCTGGGCCTGCTTAGTGACCGCGCACGTGGCACCAAACGGGGTCCATCGGCTGTCGTTCGACTGACAATACACAACGACTATGCACGAGAACGGCGCGGATATGTGCCACTGATGAAGGACACTAACGAGCACAAATACGTCCACGGCCACGCCCTAATTCTCTCCGGCGGCGTCGGGCGCGGCGGTGCAGCGCGGCTGGCAGCACGCGGAGCGCTTAGGATCGGGGCTGGGTTGGTCACGGTGGGGTGTCCGCCGGCTGCGCTGATCGAGAACGCTTGTCAGTTGAATGCCATCATGGTGCAGAGCCTCGCAGACCCGCAGGCACTGGTGGCACTCCTGCAAGACGAGCGCCTCAACGCACTCTGCCTCGGCCCCGGCCTTGGGGTAAGCGCGCGCACCCGCGCCCTGGTCGAGGCCGCCTGCAAGGCCAAGCGCGCCACGGTGCTCGATGCCGATGCCCTGACCGCCTTCGCGGACGACCCGGAGGCCCTGTTTGCCCTGCTCCATCCTGAGTGCATTCTCACCCCGCACGAAGGCGAGTTCAAACGGCTGTTCCCGGACATTCTGGCTAAGCTCAAAGCGCCTGCCACCAAAGGCCCGGCCTACTCGAAAATCGACGCCACCCGCGCGGCGGCCAAGCGCGCTGGTTGCACGGTGCTCTTGAAAGGCGCCGATACCGTGATCGCCAATGAGACCGGAAAGGCGGCCATCAACGCAGCCCACTACGCGCGCGCCGCGCCTTGGCTTGCCACTGCGGGCTCGGGCGATGTGCTGGCAGGTTTCATCACGGGGCTGCTCGCGCGCGGGCTCCCCCCGATGGAGGCCGCCGAGAGTGCCGCCTGGCTCCACGTCGAGTGCGCGCGCCAATTTGGCCCCGGCCTGATTGCCGAAGACTTGCCCGAGGCCCTACCCGGCGTGTTTCGCGCCCTCGACCTCTGAGACAGCCTTTGACTTGCACGCCGCGACATGTGATCTACCCCCTATCCCGACAGCAGTACGCTTGCTATACGGAGCGCGGTCTGCGGGGCCCGCGGGCGTGGTGGAACCGGTAGACACGTCAGATTTAGGTTCTGATGCCGCAAGGCGTGGGGGTTCAAGTCCCTCCGCCCGCACCAGAAATCCGCACAACAGCCGAAACGCCTCCCAGGCGCTTGGAGTAAAGACAGACGATGCAGGTGACGGAAACGAAGTCGGACGGATTGCGGCGCGAGTACTCGATCGTGGTCGCCGCAGCCGCGCTCGAAGCCAAGACCACCGCCAAGCTGGAAACCGTGCGTGCCGACTTCCAGATGAAGGGCTTTCGCAAGGGCAAAGCGCCGCTGCCGCTGCTGAAGAAGATGTTCGGTAAGTCGGTCATGGGCGAGGTGGTGCAGGAGACGGTCGAGGAATCGATCTCGCAACACCTGAGCGACACCGGGCACAAACCCGCCCAACAGCCCGACATCAAGATCGCCAACCAGGACTACAAGGAAGGCGACGATCTGCACGTCGAGGTGGGCTATGAGTGCCTGCCCGATGTGCCCGAGATCGACTTCTCCGAGATCGTGCTGGAGCGGCGCGTGGTCGAGATCGAGGACGCGGCCATCCAGGATGGGCTAGACCGCCTCGCCACCAGCGCCACCAAGTACGAGGCCAAGGAGGGCGCGGCTGAGGACGGCGATCAGGTCGAGATCGACTTCAAGGGCAGCATCGACGGCGAGGAGTTCCAGGGCGGCTCGGCCGAGGGGTTTCCCCTGGTGCTGGGCTCGAATTCGTTCATCCCGGGTTTTGAGGATCAGTTGGTCGGGCTCTCGGCGGGGGAGGAGAAATCGGTCGAGGTCACCTTCCCCGAGGACTACGGCGCTGCGAATTTGGCCGGCAAGGCCGCGGTCTTTGCCTGCACCGTCAAAGAGGTGCGCGCGCCCCTGCC
>JBCDHK010000327.1:0-4542 GCA_038750185.1 Pseudomonadota bacterium | reverse complement strand
GCCAGGCTGCGGATACCGCCGAGCAGCGCCTCCATGCGCGTCTTGAGCGTGAACTGGATCGAGTAGAGCCCGGCCACCGCCGTGGCCAGCGCCACCAGGACCGCGATCAGCGCCAGGATCTGGTGGCCGAAGATTTGCTCGCGCACTTCGTCGGCGGTTTCGCGCACCTCACGGGCTTCCTCGGCCAGTGCTTCGGTCAAGTGCGCGCGAAAGGCGCCGTCGATCTCGGTGAGTTGGCTGGCGAGACTGCGCCAGGCGGGCGAGAGCGGTTCGGGCTGGGCGACGGCGGACAGGCCCTCGAAGGCGGTGATCATGCGCTCGGCCTGGCGTTCGATGTCGGCGAGCATGGCAAGCTCTTCGACTTCTTCGAGGCCGACGAT
Source organism: Pseudomonadota bacterium (assembly GCA_038750185.1). GTDB lineage: Bacteria > Pseudomonadota > Alphaproteobacteria > Rhodobacterales > Rhodobacteraceae > Thermohalobaculum. The sequence continues at coordinate 4,162 of JBCDHK010000327.1, read as the reverse complement.
CTCGATCTCGGCGCCGATCAGGCGGCGGATGCGCGCGATGTCGACGCGCACGGCATCGATCAGCGCGGCTGTTGCGCTGGGCTCGCTTTGCTGGGCGAGCAGCAGCGTCTCTTTGTACTGGATGAACAGGCGGTGGGTGTTGCTGGAGAGTTGGAGATAGGCCTCATAGACGCCATGGCTGAGGTTGACGCGCTCGATCTGGACGGCGGTTTGGCGCACGCTCCAGATCGACAGCACTGTCGAGCCCAGGCTGATGGCCAGCATGAACGCAAAGTACAGACGAAGGCGGCTTAGGACACTCATGCGGCGATTGGCGTTATTGGTGTGGTTGTGGGCCTTGGCGCTCGTCTCGACTGGCGTTGTGGCGCAGAGTTTTGAGAGTACTCGTCTCAAGCAGGGCCGCGTGCAGAGGAAAACGAACATTTTTTAATAGCTTACAGATACTACAACGTCAGGTCGAGTGAGGATCGTTGCAAACGCCTCAGAAATTCTGCCTGGCGGGGAATGCCCCTGGAAAGGGTCTGCGGTGCACCCATCACCGCAGACCCGCGCACCCAGCCCCGTCCAGGCCGTCCCACCCAGGCCGTCACACCCGTGCCGGCCCCGGCGCTGGGCGATCACCTTGAGATCCCTCGCTCAGGCAGCCGCGCGGCGGCGGTGGCCGAGGAGGCCAAGCCCGGCCATCCCCGCCAAGATCAGCGGCAGCGTTGCCGGCACCGGCACCACCGTGGTGAAATTGGCCGAGGAGAAGTTGGCCAGATCGTTGAAGGCGGCGTTGGCCTGGCCGCGCTCGGGCGTAAAGCCGCCAAGCCCCAGCACACCGCCTGGGCCGATGCGCAGATCATCGCCGGGCTCGGCGCCCGGTTCGTCATTGGCAAACAGCACCCGGAAGGGCGCCGCGCCGTTGGCCAGGTTTTCGGTGTAGACGAGACGGTTGATGCCCAGCCCCTCGTTCCAGTACAAGAAAAACCCGGGCCGGTTTCCCGTGGTGTTGGCCGCGATCGCCTCCAAGGCGCGCCGGGCGTTGAAGGAATTGTCCCAGTTGGCTGGGAAGTTGCCGTCGACGTCGTTGTTATCGAAGTTTTGCAAGATGATGATGTTGTCCAGTGTGCCGATGGTGTTGGGGTTGTCAGACCAGCTGGCAATCCCTGGATCGCCAGCGGCGCCCTGGAACAGTGATAGCGGGCCGTTTACCGGAAAGTCGCGTAAGTCGAGCCGATAGACGTCCTGGCTCGGGTCAAAGCCCTGGCGGTTGCCCGGGCTCGCCGTGTCGTCGTTGATGAGAAAGCTCACCGCCGCAGCCTCGCCCCCGGCCGTGGCCAGAGCAAGGGCAGCCAGTAGGGCTGTAGTCTTCAAGGTGGTCATGGATGGCTCCAGATCGTGGTTTCACCAAAGGACACACGCCAAAGACACGCGCGCCCGGGGCTGAGTGCGGGCCGGGCGGCGAAGGGTTCAGAGATTTTTTGAAAAGACGGGGAAAGTTTTCAGCACGCACCACCACGGCCCATGACCCGTGGAAAAATCGGGGTAGGGCAAAAAAAATCAGACCTTCGATGAACCCACCCCTCCCACAACGGCACACAGCTACGATCGAAGACGATCGGAGCCCGTGGAGACCACAATGCAGCTTCGGCAGGTGAAGGTGACCAGAAACGAGCCGACGGCAGATGCCACCGACAAAGCCCTGCTTGCGGCGACGGCCAAAGGCGATCTGGCGGCGTTTGAGCGCTTGCACCAGCGTTATTATGGGCGGATCAACGCCTTTGCGCTGCGACTGACGCGCCGTCCTGAACTGGCCGAAGAAGTGGCCGGCGATACCTTGATGGCAGTCTGGAAGAGCGCCGAGAGCTTTCGCGGCGAGGCCAAGCCCTCGACCTGGATCCTCGGCATCGCCTATCGCATGGCGCTGCGGGCCTGCCGCAAGGCAAAACGCGACGCCCTGCACGACGAGATCGACGACGACCTGCCCGCCGAGCGCACCGGCAGCGAAGAAGTCGAGACCCTCTTCCAGCGCAAGGCCATCGCCGCGGCGATGGAGCGGCTCTCGCCCGAGCAGCGCGCAACGGTTGAGTTGACGTACTTCTATGGGTATCGCTTGACCGAGATCGCCGAAATCACCGGCTGTCCGGTCGGTACCGTCAAGACCCGGATGTTCCATGCCCGCGCCAGGCTCCGGGAGTTGTTGAAGGGAGAGGCGTGATGGAGCGCAACACTGACGAACGCGACGCGATCTGGGAAATCCTGCCCTGGTATGTCAACGGCACGCTCGATGCCTCGGAGACCAGGCGGGTAGAGGCCTATATCGAGACCTGCCCGCTCTGTGCGGCGGAGGTGCGCGAGCAGCGCCGCTTGGCCGAAGAATTGGCCCAGATTGGCCCTGCCGAGGCGCTACAAGCGCGCAACTGGGCCGAACTGCGCGCCCGCATTGCCGCTGGGGTGCCCGAGGAGGCGGCGGTCGCTGCCGTGCCGCCTGCGGGGCCGGGAGCGGGGCCGGGTGGCCAGCGCGGTCCGATCCAGGCGTTAAAGGCCGCCATCGACGCAGCCTTGCAGCGGTTTTCGCAGCGCATGATGGTCGCCACCATGGGTGCCGGTGTCGCCGTGGCGGCGCTGTTGCTCGCCCTCACCGGGGTGTTCGCGCCCCAGACCGATCCCGCCGAAGCGCCCTTTCTAACGCTCAGCCCCGAAGATGCCGCCTACGCCACGCCTGTGTTGCGGGTGCGTATGGGCGAGGGCATGAGCCAAGAGCGCGCCAGCGAGATCGCCACCCGCTACGGCCTCACCATCGAGGACGGCCCGTCCGCCACCGGCATCTACACCCTGCGCGCCACCGAACCCGACGCCGATCTCGATGCCCTGGCCACAGCCCTCGAAGACGAGGCCGGTGTCCTGTTCGCCACCCCCAGGAGACAACGCTGATGCGCTGGATCGTCCTTGCCCTTGGTCTTGTCGTGGCCGCTTGTGCCGGTGTCGAGACCCCGGCGCCCACCCCCCAGCAGCCCGAGTGGCGTCTGGTCGCAGCCCCCCAGGCCGCCGATACGCGCCACCTGATCGTCACCGTCCCCCTCGATCGCCCCGAGGTGCTGGCTGCCGTGGCCGAGGCGCTCTCGCGCGATTATCCGGTCGAACTGGTGGCGGAGTGGCCGCTCGCCTCCATCGATGTGCATTGCCTGGTGTTTCGTCTCGCAGCCCCGGCACCGACCGAGCCTACCCTGGCAGCGCTCGCCGCCGATCCGCGGGTGCGCACCGTCCAGCCCATGCAGCGTTTCGAGACCCTGGCCGTCTCCATCGAGCGCGATCTGGTGCCGATCCAGGACGGCTTGCGCGCCCTCGATGTGCTGGCCGCCCACCGCGTCGCCACCGGACAGGGCGTGCGCGTCGGCGTGATCGACACCCGCCCCGATGCCACCCACCCAGAACTCGCGGCAAGCTTATCGGACGTGCGCGATTTCGTCGGTGAGAGCCCGGTCGCAGGCGGCGAAGAGCACGGCACGGCGGTCGTAGGCATCATCGGCGCCGAAGCCACGGCGGGGCGGGGCATGGTCGGCGTTGCGCCCGACGCCGAAATCCTCGGCTTGCGCGCCTGTTGGGAGGCGACCCCCGGCGCGCGTGGACAATGCAGCAGCTTCTCGCTGGCGCGTGCGCTCAATTTCGCGCTGCTCCAAGAGATCGACGTGCTCAACCTCAGCCTCTCCGGGCCCCCCGATCCGCTGCTGGAGGAATTGATTGCCGCTGCTGTGGCGCGCGATGTGGTGGTGGTCGCGGCCCGCGGGGCCAACGAGGGCGCCGGTTTCCCGGCCTCGGCGCGTGGCGTGGTCGCCGTGGCGGCAGTGGCCGACGCCGGTGCAACGGTACTCGCGCCCGGCCAGGACGTACTCAGCACCGCGCCCGGCGGCGAATACGATTTCTATTCGGGCTCATCCATGGCCGCAGCCCACGTCAGCGGCATTGCAGCGCTGTTGCTCGATCTACGCCCGGGCCTCGACGGCGCCACCGCGCGCCAAGTGCTGGCCGGAAGCAATGGCTTGAGTGCCGCGCCGCCGCGCCTGGTCACGGCCTGCGAGGCGTTACTGGCGCTTGACGCGACGCGTGCGCGCACGGCTTGCGAGACGCGACAGGTGTTGCGCTAGAGCATGTTCCGATCACTCTGGATCATATGCCATGC
>JBCDHK010000326.1:0-4591 GCA_038750185.1 Pseudomonadota bacterium | reverse complement strand
TGTCGGCGACGGGGCCGATCTCGGCGGCGATGTCGGCCAGATTGAGCGTGCCCGTGAGCGTAAACAACAGCCCTACGCCGATGACGTAGAACGTCGCCCCCAGCGTGCCGAGCACCAGGTACTGGAAGGCTGCCACCAGCGCGCGCCGATCACGGCCCATGGCGATCAGGGTGTACATGGCGAGGGAGGAAATCTCCATGAACACGAAGATGTTGAAGGCGTCTCCCGAGAGCGCCATGCCGAGCAACCCGCCCATGCAGAGCAGCAGCATGGTGTAGTACCAGCCGCGCTGGGCGGGGTGGATCTCGGCGGCGAGCGAGCGCGGCGCGTAGCTGACCACCAGCGCCGCCATGATCGAGATCAGCACCGCTAGGAAAGCGCCAGCCTCATCAACGCGCAACTCGATACCGAAGGGAGGCGCCCAGCCGCCCATGGCGTAAGATAGCGTGCCCTCTGCGATGACACGTTGCAGCGTGAGCAGCGAGAGCACCGGCAGCGCCCAGGCAACGATCAGCGTAACCACATAGGACGGTGCACTGCGGCGCAGCGCTGCGGTGATCACGGAGCCAAACAGCGGCACCAGCACGATGAGCGCTGGCAAATGCTCGGCCAGGACGAAGCCGCCACCGTCGGCGATCAGCGTCGTGGCCGTTGTGGGTATGTCAGTCGGGGCCGGCGGCGCGCTGGCACTCATTCGGCGCGGTCCTCGGCGTCGACCATTTGGACCAGATCGTCCTCTTCGATGGTGCCGTAGGCCTCATAGATGCGCACGGTCAGTGCGAGCCCCATGGCCAGCGACGCGACGCCGACGACAATGGCGGTCAGGATCAGGACGTGGGGCAGAGGGTTGGCATAGACCTCGAATTGTTTGGCGGTGATCGGTGCGGTGCCGCCGACGATCTTACCGGGCGAGAGATAGAGCAGATAGACTGTGGTCTGGAAGATCGCCATGCCGATCAAGGTCTTGATCATGTTGGATTTGGCGACGACGATGTAGAGGCCCATCATCATCAGTGCGATGGTGATCCAGTAGTTGTAGTGTTCGACGATGGTCCCGATCAGGCCGTTCATTGGCGCCCCCTGAGTACGAAGGCGTAGAAGATCGCCACCATGGCCCCGGTCACCGAGACCAAGACGCCCAGTTCGACGATGAAGATGCCCCAGTATTGCGCGTCGACCGGATCGGCGAAGAGCGGCGTGTAGTCGAGGAAGTTCCAGCCGAGGACGAGCGCGATCAAGCCGGTGCCGGCAAAGATCGCCACCCCGATCCAGACCGCAGCTTCGGCCACGGCCAGCGGCACCACCTGCTTGCAGCGATCGAGGCCAAAGACGATGGCATAGAGAAACACCGCCGCCGCCGCGATCACCCCGGCCTGAAAGCCGCCGCCGGGGCTGTAGTGGCCGTGAAACTGCACATAGAGCGCAAACAGCAGGATGAACGGGATGAACAGTTTGGCGACGACGCGCAGGATAACATCGAGGCGCATTACTTCTCCTTCTCCTCCGAGCTCGCCTCATCCGACCCAGCCGGCAGCCGGCGCAACAGCATCAGCACGCCAATGGCCGCGGCAAACACCACGATGACTTCGCCGAGCGTGTCATAGCCGCGATAGGTGGCGAGCACGGCGGTGACCACGTTGGGCACGGCAGTCTCTTCATAGGTGCGCTCGATGTAGGCTTGGCCGACGCCGGTGTTGACCGGGGTGTCGGCCAGACCAAAGCCCGGCAGGTCCCAGGTGCCCCAGATCAGGATGAGCCCGGTGATCACGGCCACCGCGGCGGGCACGAGGGGAGAGTTGCGCGGTGGCGCTTCCTCGGTACGGGTCAGATAGAGTGCGCCGAGGAGCAGCACCGTGGAGACGCCCGCGCCCACGGCCGCCTCGGTCAGCGCGACATCGGGGGCATCGAGCACCAGCATCACCGAGGCCATCAGGAACGAATACGCCCCGAACAGCACGGTGACGGCGAATAGATTGCGCACCGTGATCACGCCGACGGTGACCACGGCGATCAGGGTGAGCAACCCCATGTTGATCAGGAGTTCGATGGCGTAGCCTCCGGCGCGGTCGGGGGGAGATCTTCGAGGCTTTGCGAGGGCACGGGCTGGCCCAGGCGCTCGGCCAAGGCGGGAAAGCGGGTCACGGGATCGGTGGGCTCCAAGCGGCCCTCGGCGTTGCTGAGAAGCGGGCGTTGGCCGTCGTGCAGCGCCGCGCGCGCCAGGGCGTGCGAGGTGACGGGGGCTGCGACAAAGAGCAACGCGAAGGTCACCAGCAGCTTGAACGCCACCAGGCTGAACCCGGCCTGGAGCAAGAGCCCGAGCAAGAGCAGTCCAAGCCCCAGCGTCTCCGAGACCGAGACCGCATGCATGCGCGTGAAGAGATCGGGCATGCGGATCAGCCCGATCTTGCCGACCAGATAGAAGAACGACCCCGCCAGCAACAGCGGCCAGGACAGGATATCGGCCAGAAGAGCGAGCACGTCCATCAGTTGGGATCCCGGCTTTCGTCCTGGGCGTGGCCGAGGGCGCCGTAGCGGAAGAATTTCAGCACGGCCAACGTGCCGATCACATTGAGCAGGGCATAGGTGATGCCGATGTCGAGAAACTCGGGGCGCCCGGTGAGAAAGCCGAAGAGGGCCAGCAACAGGATCGCCGAGGTGCCGATGGAGTTGGCCGCGAGCAGGCGGTCAAAGGCGGTCGGCCCCTTGACCGCACGCACCACCGCCAGCGCAAGGGCGGCCAGCACCGCCAGGGTCGGCGCGACAAACATCATCGTGTGGCCTCCTCAGGCGCGGGCAGCGCCTTCTCGCCGGGCCACTCTCCGCCGTCCATCCACGCCACCCAATCCTTCATCGGATCGTTTTCGAGCCCCGCCGCGCCGTCTTGGGTGATGGCGTGGACCCAGACCGTCTCGGCGCGCTCACCCACCTCGACCGAGATCGTGCCGGGCGTCAGCGTGATCGAATTGGCATAGGTGGTGAGCCCGACGCTGGAGGCTCCCTTGGGTGCCTCGACCGCCACCATGGTCGGCGAAATCGGCAGCTTGGGGTTGAGGATCAGCCGCGTCACCGCCAGCGAGGACAGCACGATCTGCCCGATCAGCCAGGGCCAATACGACAGCGCCCGGGGCAGATCCTCGACCGGAAAGCCCTCGCCATCGACGACACCTTTCTTGAGGCAGAACCACACCACCAGTACCGAGGCCCCCAGCCCCGAAAGCACCAGCCACGCCTGATAGTTGCCCGAGAGCAACAGCCAGAAAGCGTAGAGCGTGCCCGCGATCAAGCCGAGCCTAAGGCCTGCCGACATCGCCGGTGCCCCCCTGTGACAAGTTGACTTACCCTCGATTTATCACACCGTCGCACGGGTGCAAGATCGGAAAGGTTAATCGGGGCGGGGTGATGGCCAAGGGTGTGAACACGGCAGCGGTTGAAAGCTATGGGAGCGACACGCCCGATTGGCAGGCCGAAGCCGCCGCCCTCAAGGCCTGCCGCCTCTGCGCGCCGCGCTTTGCCCAGACCATGACCGCGCACGCGCCCCGCCCGATCTTCCGGTTGCGCCCGAGCGCGCGCCTGCTCATCGCCAGCCAAGCGCCTGGCGCGCGCGCGCATGCCTCGGGACTGCCCTTCGACGACGCTTCGGGGCGGCGGCTGCGCGATTGGATGGGTGTCGACTGGGACACCTTCTACGATGAGACCCGCATCGCCATCGTGCCCATGGGGTTTTGCTTTCCGGGCTACGACGCCAAGGGCTCGGACCTGCCCCCGCCCAAGCTCTGCGCCGAGACCTGGCGGACACGCATGCTGGCGTGCCTGCCCAATCTGGAACTGACGCTGCTCGTCGGCCAGTACGCCCAGCGCTGGCACCTGGGGCGCGGCGCCGGGCGCAGCCTGACCGAGACCGTCTCGCGCTGGCGCGAGTTCGAGGGCGGTCTGCTGCCCATGCCCCACCCCTCCTGGCGCAACACCGCCTGGCTCAAACGCAACCCGTGGTTCGAGGCCGATGTGTTGGTGCATCTGCGCGCCGAAGTCGCGCGCGTGCTGAGCTAAAGGGGGATGCGGGCTCTCGTACCGGTGATGGTGGCGCTGGCGCTCTCTGGCTGTACTGCTGGGGGGGCGCTGAGGCCGCCCGAGCGTGCGGCGCCGGTGGAGGAGTTCGCCATGCCCGAGACACCCCAGGATGCAGTCGCCCCCCGCCATGCCGAGGTTGCTGGTGCTGCCGGCCCGTTGGCGCTCTCGATCTGGTCGCCGCAGGCCCCGCCCAAAGCCGTCATTCTGGCCCTGCACGGCTTTGGCGACTACGGCCCCAGTACTTACGACGCCGCCGCGCGCGCCTGGGCTGAGCGGGGCATCCTGACCTGGGCCTATGATCAGCGCGGTTTCGGGCGCAACCCTTCGCGGGGCTTTTGGCCGGGGGCTGGGGCGCTGGCGGCTGATCTGCGCGTCGTCGCGGCTGCGGTGCGCGCAGCCCACCCCTGTGTGCCGCTTGTCGTGGTCGGGCACTCCATGGGGGCGGGGGTGGCGCTGGCGGCCGCGCCTGGGCTGCGGGCCGAAGGCTTGGTCCTGGCTGCACCTGCGATCTGGGGCGGCGAGG
>JBCDHK010000325.1:0-4605 GCA_038750185.1 Pseudomonadota bacterium | reverse complement strand
CTCAAACCAGCTATGGATCGTAGGCTTGGTAGGCCATTACCCCACCAACTACCTAATCCAACGCGGGCCGATCCTTAGGCGATAAATCTTTGGTCCGAAGACATCATACGGTATTAGCTGCCGTTTCCAGCAGTTGTTCCGTACCTAAGGGCACGTTCCCACGCGTTACTCACCCGTCCGCCGCTCCCTCCACCATCCGAAGACAGGGGAGAGCGCTCGACTTGCATGTGTTAGGCCTGCCGCCAGCGTTCGTTCTGAGCCAGGATCAAACTCTCAAGTTGAAACCAGCAAAGCCGGTCTCCTCGACAGATGAACCATCGCACATCGTTCCTCTCCAAGCGCCTAAGCTCCAATCGTGCCATCTCACGACAACACAACCAGACCCCAAAGCCTCAGAGAGCGAAGCTGACACTCCATCACCGAATTGCGACCGAAACCACAACCCTCAGGAGCCGATATGCAAACAGTCCAGCCATCAGGCCAAACCACCCACATATCCCTTCTCTCGATACATACCTAAAAGAGCAGAGAAATGTATGAACCGCCGGTGCGTACACCGCAACGATCATCATTTCCTTGAAGAGCCGACGTTGCCGCCGTTGAGTGGACGAATAGTCCTTAGCGGGGGAGGCGGTCAACACCTAAATTCACTGAAGCGTCACTTTTCAGGCGCGATGGCCTGTGCCTCGGTGCGTTCCAACAGCTTGGCGATGCGTAGGAAACGCGCGTAAGCTGCTGTCGTTGCAAACACAAATCCTTGCCAGCCGCCGGTGATATGGCGCCTGATTAAGTAGAATTTCATAAATTGAAAGGGAAACTCCACCCCCAGGCGCAGCAGCAACACCCAGCGCGGACGCAGGCGCGCCGCCTTGGCCTGGTAGCTCGTGTAGCGGTTTTCCTTCTCGACAAAATGCGCCCAGGACAGCAGCGGATAATGCCAGAGCGCGCCCCTAAGACGCCCGATCGCCACGCCATCATCGACCAAGACGCGGTCAAACAGCGGATGCGCCCGATACCGGGCCACCGAGCGGTGATAAAACCGCACCACGCAGTAGTCGTTGGCCAGAGGCCTTGGCCGCGCCGCGCCGGGATAGACGTTGAGAATCGCCACACGCCAAGCGCAAGGCTCGGGCGCACCGCCAGCAAACAGCGCGACAAGCGCGTCGGCCAACGCCGGGGTCACCACTTCGTCCGCATCGACATTGAGCAGCCAGTCGTGGCGACAAAGCGTCTCGGCGTGGGCCTTTTGCAGACCATAGCCCTGCCACGCCCGAACATGCACCTCCGCCCCCGCGGCCTTGGCCAAGGCCACCGTGTCGTCGCTCGACCCGGAATCGACCACCACCACCTGATCGCAAAACCAAAGTGCCGCCAGCGTGCGCTCCAGCCGCGCCGCCTCATTGAGCGTGATGATAAACGCCGAGATCGGCAGCCGCCCCCCAGCGCCCTCGCCTGCCAAGCCATGCATATCCGCTACCCCCGCGCGCAAAGCACGCCTTCCGGGATTGATTTCCAATTTCCGTTGCGTGCAGAACAGCGCACGCAAGCCTAACCGCGCGCCCAAGCACCACACAAAGGCCCACCCGCCAGCATCAGCCGCCCCAGGCGTGAGCCCAAGCCGAGAGTGACCCATGCTCCCCAACATCGCCCCGATCCCCGAACTCTACGTCTCCATGGAGAGTGCGCGCAAGCTGAAGCAGGAGGCGGGCGATCTGGTCTCGCTCGATCTCAGCCAGCGCCAGATCTGCGATCTGGAGCTTTTGATGAACGGCGGCTTTCATCCGCTCAAGGGCTTTCTCAGCCAGGAGGACTATGAGGCCTGCGTCGAGACCATGCGTCTGGCCGACGGCACACTCTGGCCGATCCCGATCACCCTGGATGTGGGCGAGGACTTTGCAGCCAAGATCGAGCCCGGCCAGGATATTGCGCTGCGCGATGCTGAGGGGGTGATCCTGGCCATCATGTCGGTCACCGACAAATGGAGCCCCGATAAGGCGCGCGAGGCGGAGAAGGTCTTTGGTGCCAACGACACCGCGCACCCGGCGGTCGATTATCTGCACCATGGCGCGGGCGCGGTCTATCTCGGCGGGCCGATCACCGGTATTCAGCCCCCGACCCACTATGACTACAAATCGCGCCGCGACACGCCCAACGAGCTGCGCGCGTTCTTCCGCAAGCTCGGCTGGCGGCGTGTGGTGGCCTTTCAGACCCGCAATCCGCTCCACCGCGCCCACCAGGAACTCACCTTCCGTGCGGCCAAGGAGGCCCAGGCCAATCTGTTGATCCACCCCGTGGTCGGCATGACCAAGCCGGGCGATATCGATCACTTCACCCGCGTGCGCTGCTATGAGGCGGTGCTGGACAAATACCCCGCCGCAACCACGCATCTGAGCCTGCTCAACCTCGCCATGCGCAGGGCCGGGCCCCGTGAAGCGCTCTGGCACGCGTTGATCCGCAAGAATCACGGCTGCACTCACTTCATCGTCGGGCGCGATCACGCAGGCCCTGGCAAAAACTCTCAGGGCGAGGACTTTTACGGCCCCTACGACGCCCAGGATCTGGTGGTCGAATACCGTGACGAGATCGGCATCGAGATGGTGCCCTTCAAACACATGGTCTACGTCCAAGAGCGCGCCGAGTATCAGCCTGCCGACGAGGTCGAGAAGGGCTCGACCGTGCTCAATATCTCGGGCACGGAACTGCGCCGCCGCCTCCAAGAAGGCCTGGAGATCCCCGAGTGGTTCTCCTTCCCCGAAGTCGTCTCGGAACTGCGCCGCACCAAGCCGCCGCGCGCCCAGCAGGGCTTTACGGTGTTTTTTACCGGGCTCTCGGGGTCTGGCAAATCGACCATCGCCAATGCGCTCATGGTCAAGCTGATGGAGGCGGGCGGGCGCCCGGTCACCCTGCTCGACGGCGATGTCGTTCGAAAGCATCTCAGCCAGGAGCTGGGCTTCTCCAAGGAGCACCGCGATCTCAATATCCGCCGCATCGGCTATGTCGCCTCCGAGATCACCAAGAACGGCGGCATCGCGCTCTGTGCGCCCATCGCGCCCTACACGGCGACGCGCAAAGCGGTGCGCCAGATGATCGAGCAATACGGCGCCTTCATCGAGATCCACGTCGCCACCTCGCTGGATGAGTGCGAGCGGCGCGACCGCAAGGGGCTCTACCGGCTCGCGCGCGAGGGTAAGATCAAGGAGTTCACCGGCATCTCCGACCCTTACGAGGCGCCCGAACAGCCCGAATTGCGCCTGGACACCGAAACCGTCGATCCCGATCACTGCGCGCATCAGGTGTTGCTCAAACTCGAAAGCCTCGGCCTGTTTGGCTGAGGCGGCGGGCGTGGCCTCTCCCATCCGCGCGATCCTGTTCGACAAGGACGGCACGCTGCTCGATTTCGAGGCGACTTGGGGCGGCGTGGCCGAGGCCACCATCCGCCACCTCGCCCCCGATGCCGGGAGCGCTGCCGCTATGGCCGAGGCGGCGGGTTATGATCCGGCGACAAAACGTTTTCGTGCGGGCTCGGCCATCGTGGCCGGTGCCTCGCATGAGGTGGCGCGGCTCTGGGCACGCTGGCGCCCCGATCTCGGCACTGAGGCCATCGAAGCCTACCTCAACACGCTCTCGATCGAGACCAGCGGCCCGGCGACACTGGTGCCTGCCGTGCCCGAGATGGCTGGCTTGCTGGGCCGTCTCAAGGCGTCCGGGCTCGCGCTCGGCGTCGCCACCCACGATTCGGAGCAGGCGGCCCGCGCGCAACTGCACGAATTGGGCGTGCTGTCGCTGTTTAGCTTCATTGCAGGTTATGATTCGGGGTACGGTCTCAAGCCCGGCCCCGGCATGCTGCGGGCTTTCGCCTCGGCTACGGGCATTGCGGTGACCGAGATCGCCATGGTCGGCGATAGCATCCACGATCTCGCTATGATCGCTAATGCCGGCGGCGGACTAGCCGTGGGCGTGCTCTCCGGTCCCGCCGGGGCAGACGATCTCTCCGAGCACGCCGACCATATCCTGCCCTCGATTGCCGGACTGCCCGCCCTTCTCGACCTCGACTGAGCTTGGAAGCCCCACGTTTTCTGTTTACTGACAACTCATCATTGCTAATGTAGACTAAAATGTCTGCGCTGAAAAAATTATCGGAAGGTTGGGAAAATCACGCTACAGCAAGCATTTGCGGCATATCAAGAGTGGATTATGATCAAACGAGACTACGTCTTTAGTCGTCAAGCCTGACCTCATATAGGTGTTGGTATGCCATGCTAGCTCACACAGAGGGCTATCTACTCACAAATAGTGGACGCTGGAGGTGTCATGAAACCAGATGAGATTCGAGCTAGAACCAGAGATGAAGACACTCTACTCGGGAACCGCACTACATCCTTCTTACTCGGCAATGGTTTTATATTAGCTGCATTAGGCCTTACAGACGACCATTTTGAAAAATGCATAATGGCAATTTTAGGAGTAGCACTCTCCTTGGTATGGTTTTTGGTAGCATTTCAAAGCAGAGCTGCAATTACAGAATTACACAAGATGTATGAGGATCGCTTTCCTGATGATGAGTTGCAAAAAATAGTATTTAAGAACATACTATGGCGGAGAAGG
>JBCDHK010000324.1:0-4617 GCA_038750185.1 Pseudomonadota bacterium | reverse complement strand
GGCTGAGACCCCCCTGGCCGGCCACACGAGCGTGCGCCTTAGAGCATGAGCGCCGGCCCCAACAGTAGCGTCGAGCAGAAGGGCCACTGTCACTGGCGCCCTGGCCGGCAATCGGGCAGACTGAGCCCCTGTAGAAGGGAGAACCCCATGGCCCATGCCGATGGCCCCTTGGTGATTGGGCCGAGCTGGACCGAGCCACCAGGATCTTTGCTGATCGATCACCGTAGCGAGACAGTTGCTCGGCGTGAGCAGAGCCTTGGGGATGAGGCCAGGGATAGAGAGGTCTTGGCCGGTCCACTGGCTGACGCCCCCGCCGCTCTAAAGAGCCCCTTGACACTGGACGACCTCCACGGCGGCGCGCTGCCCGGTCAGGCAGAGCCAAACCGCTGAGCGTTTCTCGGGTGAAAAAACCGACCGTCCACGATATTGCCAGAGAGGCCGGGGTCAGCCTCGCAACCGTCGATCGGGTGCTCAATGCCCGCCCCGGCGTGCGCCAGATAACGGTGGACAAGGTGCGCGCTGCCATCGAGGCGCTCGGCTATATCCGCGACACCTCCGCCGCCAATCTCGCGCGCAACCGCGCCTATCGGTTTTGCTATGTGCTGCCTGAGGGCCCGAGCGCCTTCGTCGAGGCCCTGCGCGGCGCGATCCAGGAAGCGGATGCCTCCCAGCTTGCCGATCGCACCACCGTTCTCACCAGAGCCGTGCCGACCCACGACCCCCACGCCATCGTCACCGCACTGCGTGGGCTAAGTGGTGAAGACCTCGACGGCGTCGCCTTGATGGTGCCCGAGACCCCCCAGGTGCGCGATGCGATCGCGCGGCTCAAGCGGGAGGGCCTGGCCGTGGTTGCCCTGGTCTCCGATCTGCCCAACACCGAGCGCGACTACTTCATCGGCATCAAGAGCATCTCCGCCGGGCGCACGGCCGCGTTGCTGATGGGGCGCTTTATCCATGGGCCGGGACAGGTCCTGGTGGTCTCGAACTCGATGCGCGCGCGCGACAGTTTGGAGCGCCGGCTTGGCTTCGATGCGGTGCTGGCCGCCGATTTCCCGCGCCTGGAGGCGTTGCCCTCCATCGAGGCCTTCGACGATGTGGCGCGCATGGCCGCTATCCTCGATGCGGTGCTGGCCGAGCGGGACGGCCTGCGCGGGATCTACTCGATGGAGTCGGGCAATGCGGTCGTCTTGGAGGCGATGCGCCGGTGCTCGGGCACGCAGCGCCTGACGGTCATCGCCCACGAACTGACGCCTGCGACGCGCCAGGGGTTGGTCGAGGGCACGCTCTCGGCGGTGATCACGCAAAACGTCGGCCATCTCGCGCGCAGTTCGATCCGCATCTTGCGTAACCTCTGCGACGGCGCACCGATCTTCGAGCCTCAAGAGCGCATTCGCATCGAGATCGTCTTGCGCGAAAATCTACCCTGACGCCTGACGCCTGCCGCCGAGCGGCTGAAGCACCTCCGCAGCATTGCGAAAAAATACGCTGGAACATCAGAAACATCTTGCTTTGAGGTACGCACCTCAAGTACGTCAAACGAAGACACCGAAAACGGTGCGATCCAACGCGCCAAACAAAACGGCGCCGCGTGGGAGGAGACCAACACCATGAACAAGACCACCCTGCTGGCAGCCACCGCGCTCGCCGCCACCCTTGGCCTGGCCGCCACCGGCGCCGAGGCCGACGAACTGACTCTCTGCTGGGCCGCCTGGGATCCGGCCAACGCGCTGGTCGAATTGTCCAAGGACTTCGAGGCGACATCGGGCCACACCATGCGCTTCGAGTTCGTGCCCTGGCCTAACTTCGCCGACCGCATGCTGAACGAGCTCAACTCCCGCGGCCAGCTCTGCGATCTGATGATCGGCGACAGCCAATGGATCGGGCTCGGCGCCGAAGCGGGCCACTACGTCAAGCTGAACGACTTCTTCGCAGCCAACGCCATCTCGATGGAAGATTTCATCCCCGCCACCGTCACCGGCTATTCCGAGTGGCCCAAGGGCACGCCCAACTACTGGGCGCTGCCGGCTTTTGGCGATGTGGTCGGCTGGACTTACCGGCGCGATTGGTTCGAGCGCCCCGAACTGCAGGCCGAGTTCCAGGAGACCTACAGGCGCGCGCTCGATGTGCCCGCAACGCTGGCCGAGCTAAAGGACATCGCCGAGTTCTTCCAAGGCCGCGAGATCGACGGCACCACCGTCTACGGCGCCTCGATCTACACCGAGCGCGGCTCGGAAGGCATCACCATGGGCGTGACCAACGCGCTCTACAACCACGGCTTTCTCTACGACGATCCGGACAACCCCTACCAGATGGATGGCTTCGTCAACTCACCAGAGGCCGCGGCGGGGCTGGAGTTCTACAAGGCGCTCTACGATTGCTGCACGCCGCCGGGCTCCTCGGACTGGTATATGTCCGAGAACATCGACGCCTATAAATCGGGCCAGGTGGCGATGCAGATGAACTTTGCCTTCATCTGGCCGGGCGTCCACGCCGATCCCAACGTCGGCGGCGAGCGCTCGGGCTATTTCCCCAATCCCGCAGGCCCGGGCGGGCACTTCGCCCAACTCGGCGGCCAGGGCATCTCGGTGGTGCGCTACTCCGACAGCCAGGAGGCGGCGCTTGAGTACATCCAGTGGTTCGCTCAGCCCGAGATCCAGGCGCGCTGGTGGGAGTTGGGCGGCTACTCCGCGCTCCGCGCCGTGGTCGAGGATCCAGGCTTTGCCGAGAGCCAGCCCTACGCCCAGACCTTCCTCGACAGCATGGCCATCGTGAAGGATTTCTGGGCCGAGCCGGCCTACGCCTCGCTGTTGCTCGCCATGCAGGACCGCGTGCACGCCTACGTCATCGCGGGCGAGGGCACGGCACAAGAGGCCCTCGACAAGCTGGTCGAGGACTGGGTCGAGGTCTTCGAGGACGAAGGCAAGCTCTGATCGCGCCGCCCGCTCTCCGGTATGGAGGGCGGGCTACGCATCAGAGTGCCCAGCGCCCGCCCAAACCGCTCCCAAAAGGATGTCTCATGGCCGAGACCTCGATGGACCGTGTCGCCCAGGCGACGCCCCCCAAGATCGCGCGCCGCATCAAAGGGCTCTCCGACCGCGCCATCGCCTGGCTGTTCGTGGCCCCGACCATCGCGCTGCTGCTGGCCATCAACATCTTTCCGCTGCTCTGGACGATTTATCTCAGCTTCACCAACTACCGCGCCAACCGCCCCAATGCCGAGGTGCGCTGGGTGGGGCTGCGCAACTACGAGCGCATCCTCACCGACACCGACACCTGGCAGA
This sequence comes from Pseudomonadota bacterium, assembly GCA_038750185.1. Lineage (GTDB taxonomy): Bacteria > Pseudomonadota > Alphaproteobacteria > Rhodobacterales > Rhodobacteraceae > Thermohalobaculum. The sequence continues at coordinate 1,336 of JBCDHK010000324.1, read as the reverse complement.
CCATGCAGGCCACGGCGCATTTCCTGATCTGGACCATCGTGCTCCAGGTGTTGCTCGGCTTTGCACTGGCTTGGCTCATCAACCGCAAGTTCCGCGGCAACGATCTTTGGACGACGATCATCGTGTTGCCGATGATGCTCTCGCCCGCGGTGGTCGGCAACTTCTGGACCATGCTCTACCAACCGCAAATCGGCTTTTTCAACAGCATCGTCGGGTTTTTCACCGGCCTCGATCCGACCGCCTTTTCCATGATCGGCGATGTGGCGCTGGCGCCTTGGTCGATCGTGATCGTCGACACCTGGATGTGGACGCCTTTCGTGATGCTGATCTGTTTGGCGGGGCTGCGCTCGATCCCGGAGACGATCTACGAGGCGGCGGAGTGCGACCGGGCCTCCCAATGGCGCCAGTTCTGGACCATCACCGTGCCCATGGTGTTGCCGTTTCTGATGTTGGCGGTGCTGTTTCGCGGCATCGAGAATTTCAAGATGTTCGATCTGGTCGTCCAGCTCACCGGCGGCGGCCCCGGCAACACCACGACGCTGACCTCCATCGAGCTCAAGCGCGAGGCGTTTGAAAAATGGCGCACCGGGTTTTCCTCGGCCTATGCGATCATCCTGTTCGTCACCGTCTTCGGCCTGGCTTCAATCTATGTGAAGGCGCTCAACAAGGTGAAGGAACGATGAGCACGTCGGTCACCGAGCCCTCGGATCGCCAAAAACTGCTCGCGGGGGCGCTGGTCATCGCCTATGCGCTGATCACGCTGTTGCCGCTGCTCTGGATCCTGGCGACCGGCTTCAAGTCGTCTTCGGACGCGATCGCCTATCCGCCGAAGGTCGTGTTCGAGCCGTCTCTCGAAGGTTACGTCAACCTCTTTACTACCCAGACCCGTCAGACCCAGGAGCACCTCGCGGCCAATCCGCCCGAGACCTGGTACGAGGAGATCGTCCACGACAAGGGCATGGTGATCGCGGGACCCAGCCGGTTCGGCGAGCGGTTCATGAACTCGGTGATCATCGGCTTCGGCTCGACCTTCCTGTCGGTCTTCCTCGGCACGCTCGCGGCTTATGCCTTCTCGCGCTACCGCATCCCACTCAAGGACGACCTGCTCTTCTTCATCCTGTCGACGCGGATGATGCCCCCCATCGCCGTGGCGATCCCGATCTTCCTGATGTTCCGGTCCGTTGGGCTCAGCGACACGCATGCGGGCATGATCCTGCTCTATACCGCGGTGAACCTGTCGCTGAGCCCAACGGACCGGAACATCAGGAAGATCGGGATCGCCACGGCGATGGGGGGCATCATCCGCGTCGACAGGATGAAGAAGAGCAGGTCGTCC
>JBCDHK010000323.1:0-4620 GCA_038750185.1 Pseudomonadota bacterium | reverse complement strand
CAACGTCGAGCGCGCCCGCTTCGATCGCATGATCTCCTCCGAGCAGATCGGCACGCTGATCACCGCGCTCGGCACCGGCATCGGGCGCGACGAGTTCGACCTGGAGAAACTGCGCTACCACAAGATCGTGCTCATGACCGATGCCGACGTCGACGGCGCCCATATCCGCACGCTGTTGCTCACCTTCTTCTTCCGCCAGATGCCCGAATTGATCGAGGGCGGCTATCTCTACATCGCCCAGCCGCCGCTCTTCAAAGTCACCCGCGGCAAGGCCTCGCGCTATTGCAAGGACCAGGCCGAGTTGGAGGATTATCTGATCGGCGAGGGCATCGAGGGGGCGGCCCTGGAGCTCTCCGACGGCACACGCATCGCAGGCCCTGACCTGCGCCGCTTAGTCGATGAGGCGCGGCGTGTGCGCGCGATCCTCTCGGGATTTCCCGCGCAGTATCCGCGCTTTATCCTCGAACAGATGGCCATCGAGGGCGTGATCGGCGACGATCTCACGCCCGAGGGGGCTGCGCGCGTGGCTGCCCGCCTGGATACGCTTGCGCCCGAGACTGAGCGCGGCTGGCAGGGCGATATCACCGCCGACGGGGGCCTGCGCTTCACCCGCATCCTGCGCGGGGTGGCCGAGACGCGCTCCATCGATGCGTTTTCGCTGCGCTCCGCCGAGGCGCGGGCTTTGGCTGGCCTCTCGGCAGGCCTTGCCGAGACCTACGCCGAACCCGCCCAGCTTTGGCGCAAAGAGCGCCAGATCGGCGTGCGCGCGCCCTCCGAACTGCTCGATGCCGTGATGGCCGAGGGCGAGAAGGGCGTGGCGCTGCAACGCTACAAGGGCCTCGGCGAGATGAACGCCGACCAGCTTTGGGAGACGACGCTCGATCCGGAGGCGCGCACGCTGCTCCAGGTGCGCATCGATCAGTCCACCGATGCCGACGAGATCTTCACCAAGCTGATGGGCGATGTGGTCGAGCCGCGCCGCCAGTTCATCCAGGAAAACGCGCTGTCGGTGGAGAATTTGGACATCTGAGCCAGCCCGTGGCTTCAGGAGACAGATCGCCTCACCCAGACGACCCAAAGCCCAGACCACTCCCAGCGCCTCTCCATGGCCGTCCATGTCGAGGTTGACTGCACTCCCATGCAAGCGCAAGTTTTCTGCGCGCCTGCGTGGAGGCGGTGGCTGAGGCTTGGTCGCGGTCGTGTCTTGGTTTGCAAAAGTCGAGGCCCGTCCGGCACGCCCCATCAACGAAACAGGGAGCCCACCATGACCAACCGCACGACCCGCCTGCTTGCCGCCACAGCCCTCACCCTAGTTGCAGGCACCGCCTCGGCCGAGGACGAACTCAACGCGCTCGTCTGGTGCGATCACACCGATCCGGCCCTGATCGCGCCCTTCGAGGCCGCGCATGGCGTCAAGGTCAATCTGCGCGAGTATGAGGGCACCGGTGCGGCGCTTGCGCTTTTGGAGCAGTCGCGCCCGGGGGATTGGGATGTGCTCGTCATCGATGGCATCGATGTCTTCCGCGCCGTCGAAGCGGGCATCCTGGCGCCGCTCGATACGGCAGCCCTGCCCATGGACCAGATCTTTCCCGAAGTGGTGATGGAGGCCAACAACACCGTCGATGGCGTGACCTACGCGATCACCGAGAAGTTTGGCTATAATACGATTTCCTACAACGCCGCCAAGGTCGATCCTGCCGATATGGCCAGCCTGGCCACGGTGTGGTCGGAAAAATACACCGGGCGGATCTCGATCTACGACTACTACCTGCCCGTGATCGGGCTCGCAGCCATCGCCTCCGACATCCCAACCGCCGAGATCGCGGCGGGCGATCTCGATGCCATCGGCGGCGTGCTCTCGACCATGCGCGCACGCGCGGCCTCGGTGGCGGGCGTGGTCGCGGCGCAGACGGCGCTTGCCACGGGGGAGGTCGATATCGTGATCGGCGGCGGCGAATGGCTGACGGCAGTCCTCGCCGCCGAGCAGCCCGATCTCACCTGGACCATCCCCAAGGAGGGCGCGGTGCGCTGGGCCCAGTCCATCGGCGTGGTGGCGGGCTCGGAGAACCCCGATCTGGCGCTCGAATTCATCCAATACATCATGAGCGCCGAAGGCCAGACCCGGCTGGCGACCTCGTCGTGCTTTTGGGGCATGCCGGCCAATTCGGCGGCGGGAGACGTCCTGAGCGATGAGCAAAAGGCGATCCTGAGTTGGGACAGCCAGGCGGAATACCTGGGACTGACCCAGCTCTACCCCGCCCCCGACACCGACCTCGACATCGAGATGCAAGACCTCTGGCTGGACACGCTCCAGCAGTGAGCCACCCCGGCGAGCAAAGGCGCGGCTGGGGTTTCGTCGCCCCGGCGCTCCTTTGGACGGTGGCCTTCTTCGTCGTGCCCTTGCTGGTGATGGGCGCCATGAGCCTGGCCACGCTCGAAGGCCGCACGCTGGTCTGGGGGCTGTCCTTAGACAACTACGCCGAGCTGACCCAAAAAGCCTATCTCTGGCGCGCCATTCTAGTCTCGCTGGAGATCACGCTGACGGTGACCGCCGTCTCCGTGCTGCTCGCCTATCCGCTGGCCTGGATCATCGCCTTTGAGGTGCCCAAGCGCTGGCAGCGGCTCGCCCTACTGCTGGCGATCCTGCCGTTTTGGACCTCCTATGTGATCCGCTCCTACGCGTGGCTGCTGGTGCTGGCGCGCGAAGGCGTGGTCAACCAAACGCTGCTCGGCCTTGGCGCGATCTCCGAGCCGATCACGCTGGCCAACACGCGCTTTGCCACGGTGACCGGGTTCGTGCATTTCTTCGTCATGCTGCTGACGCTGACGATCTATGCCAATTTGGTCCAGCTCTCGCCCAATCTGCGGCGCGCGGCCATGGATCTGGGCGCCAATGCCTTCCAGAGCTTTCGCCATGTCATCCTGCCGCTCACACTGCCCGGTGTGGTGACTGGGGCGTTTCTCACCTTCGTGCTGTGCATCGGGGATTACGTCACGCCGCAGATCCTGGGGGGCAATACCGAACTGAGCGTGCCCCAGGTGATCATGGTCCAGCTTGGCCGGCGTGCCGATTTCCCGCTCGCCTCGGCGCTGGCGCTTGTCCTGATGGCCATCGTCACGCTGGCCTATCTCGCCTGTGCGCGCTGGCTGAGGCTCGACCGGCTATGAGGCGCGGGGTGTCTTGGGCCTATCTCGTGGCGGCTTTCGGCTTCATCTATCTGCCGGTCGGTGCACTGGTGCTATTCTCTTTCCAAGGGAGCACGCTGCCCGTGCCGCCCTTCGACGGCCCGTCGCTGCGCTGGTATGGCGAGGTGCTCTCCGACGACGATCTGATGGCCGCCCTTTGGAACTCGGTGCTGGTCGCCTTTGGATCCTCGGGCGTGGCGGTCGTGCTCGGCTTTCTCGCGGCCTACGGCTTAGCGCGCCATGTGCTGCCGGGCTCGGTGTGGGTGCGTGCGCTCCTGATCGCGCCGCTGACGGTGAGCTATCTGATCGTCGGGCTCGGCCTCTTGATCGTGCTGACCCGGGCGGGGCTTGGCCTCTCGCTCTGGACGGCGTTCATCGGCCATGTGGTGATCAACCTGCCGCTTGCCTTTGCCATCGTCTACGCCTCCATGGGCGCCCAGCACCGTGCCATCGAATGGGCGGCGCGCGATCTGGGCGCGCGTGAGGACCAGGTCATCCTGCTGGTGACGGTGCCCGTTGTCCTGCCCGCACTTGCGGCGGCCTTCTTTCTCTCGGTGACGCTCAGTTGGGACGAGTTCATCATCGCGTTTTTGCTGACGCGCTTTGACGTGACACTGCCGGTCGAGATCTGGTCGCTGCTGCGCTCGGGGCTGTCGCCGCGCCTCAATGCCATTGGCAGCGTGGTGTTTTTGATCTCGGTGGCGGTTGTCCTGTTGGTCGAGATCCTGGTGATCGGCAGGCGCAGAGCATGACGGCCTCCGTCACCCTGCGCGGCGTCAACCACTGGTTCGGCGCCTTTCACGCCCTCAAGGATCTCGACCTCTCGATCGAGGCCGGTGAGTACGTCACGCTGCTCGGACCCTCGGGCTGTGGCAAGACCACGCTGTTGTCGGTGCTGGGCGGCTTTGTCGATCCCGCCCAAGGCAGCGTGCTGATCGGCACCAAGGACATGACCCACACCCCCCCGGCCAAACGCCCGACGGCGACGATGTTCCAAGATTACGCCCTGTTTCCCCACATGAGCCTGCGCGACAACGTCGCCTTTGGTTTGCGCATGGCGGGCATGGGCCGTCGGGCACGCCACGCCCGCGCCGAGGCGTTTCTCGATCTGGTCAAGCTCAAGCCCGCAGCCCACAAACGCCCCCACGCGCTCTCGGGCGGGCAGCGCCAGCGGGTGGCCCTGGCGCGCGCACTGGCGGTCGAACCAGAGGTGCTGTTGCTCGACGAGCCCCTGGGCGCCCTCGATCTCAAGCTGCGCCGCGCCATGCAGGACGAACTCAAGGCCATCCAGCGCGAGGTCGGCACCACCTTCATCCACGTCACCCACGACCAGGAGGAGGCGATGGCGATCTCGGACCGCATCGTGCTGATGAACGCAGGGCGGATCGAGGACGTCGGCACCCCGTCACGGGTCTACCGCGCGCCTGCGAGCCT
>JBCDHK010000322.1:0-4650 GCA_038750185.1 Pseudomonadota bacterium | reverse complement strand
GCTGATGGCGGTGGCGGGGCGCGAACTGTCCGACACGCTCGATACCTTTGAGATCATGGCGTTTCGCTCGATCGTCGGGCTGGCCTGTGTGCTGAGTGTCGGTATAGCGCTCGGACGGCTCTCAGAAGTGCGCACGTCCCATCTCGGCCTTCACGCGCTGCGCAACGTGGCGCATTTCACCGGGCAAAACCTGTGGTTTTATGCCATTGCCACCATCCCGCTGGCCCAAGTCTTCGCCTTGGAGTTCACCAGCCCACTCTGGGTAGCCGTGCTCGCCCCTCTCCTGCTCGGCGAGACGATGACGCGGGCGCGCTTGGCGGCCATCGCGCTCGGCTTCATCGGCATTCTGATCGTGGTGCGCCCGGGCGTCGTGCCTTTGGAGATGGGCCATCTCACCGCAGCGCTCAGCGCGCTCGGCTTTGCCGGCAGCGTGCTCGCCACCAAGGCGCTCGCGCGCACCGAGACGGTCTGGGCGATCCTGTTCTGGATGACGCTGAGCCAGAGCGTGTTCGGCCTGATCTTCGCTGGCTTCGATGCCGACATCGCCCTACCCGCCGTGGCCGATCTGCCTTGGGTGGTGGTGGTGGGCCTTTGCGGGCTCTCGGCGCATCTGTGCATTACCTCGGCGCTCACCCTGGCGCCGGCGACCATCGTCGCACCGATGGATTTTCTGCGCCTGCCCCTCATCGCCATCATCGGCATGCTGGCCTATGGCGAGGCGCTTGAGGTCGCGGTTTTTGGTGGTGCGGCGCTGATCCTGGCGGCCAATCTGCTCAACATCCGCGCGAGCACGCGATGAACGAGCGCCCGCTCACCGATCGCGCCGCCTCCGATGCCCTGGTCTTTGACCGCGAGGCCGGGTTGGAGCGCCTTCTGGAGATCATGGCCCGCCTGCGCGCGCCCGACGGCTGTCCCTGGGACCGCGAGCAGACCTGGGCCTCCATCGCGCCCTACACCATCGAGGAGGCGTGCGAGGTCGCCGATGCCATCGAGCGCGACGCCCCCCTTGAGCTGACCGACGAGTTGGGCGATCTCCTGCTCCAAGTGGTCTATCACGCGCGTATTGCCGAGGAGGCGGGCGTGTTTGCCCTGCCAGACGTGGTGCGCGCGGTCTCGGACAAGATGGTGCGCCGCCATCCGCATGTTTTTGGCACGGTGGCAGGGGGCGAGCGTGCCGATCCGGCGAGCGTTGACTGGGAGAGCATCAAGGCGGCTGAGCGCGCCGAGAAGGGCGAGGTGCGCGAGAGTGCCCTCGACGGCGTACCGCCTACCCTCTCAGCGCTCACACGGGCACTAAAGCTTACTCGAAAAGCCGCCAAGGTAGGGTTCGATTGGACGGCGACAGGCGACGTGCTGGCCAAGATCGTCGAGGAGGCGGGCGAGTTGGCCGAGGAGGCCGGCGGGCCGCCCGAGCGCATCGAAGAGGAATACGGCGATCTCCTCTTCGTCATGGTCAATCTGGCGCGCCATCTGGAGGTCGACCCAGACCAAGCCCTGCGCCGGGCCAACGCCAAATTCGAGCGCCGCTTTCGCGGCGTCGAGGCAGCACTCAAGGCCGAAGGGCGCACGCCGGAGCAGGCCACGCTCCCTGAGATGGACGCGCTCTGGGACGCGGTCAAACGCACTGAAAAAGGCTAAACCCTGCCCTACTCGTCGTCGAGGCGCGTTAGGATCGGGGTGACGATGGGTTTCTTGCCCCAATAGCGCGTGGCGACACGGCGCACGGCGCGCACCACCAGATCCTCGACCGCATTGTCACTGCGCAACGTCTTAGCCGGTGCATCCTCGATGGCCTGATCGACCGCATCGGCGATCATCTCCTCCAAAGGCGCCGGCCAGCCCTCGGCCTGCTTGGGCGCACCGAGACAACGCACCGCCGGATCGGCGATCAGCCCCTCGTCATCGAGCACCGCCGTCACCACGACGTGCCCCTGGCGGGCGAGTTTGAGGCGTTCGCGGATCACGCCGTCGTGCGAGCCGATCTGGGTGGTGCCGTCGAGATAGATCCGCCCGGTGTCGATCTCATCGATCACGCGCGGATCATTGCCGTCGAGGCGGGCCACACCGCCATTGGGCACCACCAGCGCATGCGAAGCGCCCCAGCGCTCACGCGCCAAGCGGGCATGCTCGACCAAGTGGCGGTGTTCGCCGTGCATAGGCAGGGCGAGGCGGGGCTTGAGGGCAGCGTAGACGCGTTCCAGATCGTCACGCCTGGCATGGCCTGAGACATGGATGCGCTCCATCTCGCCATCGATGACGCGGATGCCCTGCTCGGAGAGGCGGTTGTAGAGGCGATAGATGCCCGCTTCGTTGCCGGGGATGGTTTTCGAGGAAAACAGCACCGTATCGCCGTAGCCGAGGCTGACCGTCGGGTGGGTGCCCGCGGCAATGCGCGCCAGCGCCGCGCGTGCCTCGCCCTGCGAGCCGGTGACGAGGTAAAACAGATGCTCAGCGGGAATGGCATCGGCGCGGTCATCGGGCACGACGGTGGGGAAATCATCGAGTTGGCCGGTCTCGACCGCCACCTCAATCATCCGCCGCATGGCACGCCCGGCCACCACCACCGAACGCCCGGCTTCCGAGGCCGCCTTGGCCAGCGTATAGAGGCGCGCGACGTTGGAGGCGAAGCTGGTCGCCGCCACGGCGCCGGGCGCCTCCGAGATGATGCGGCGCAGGTTGTCGACAATCTCGGCCTCCGAGCCTGCCGCACCGTCGAGAAACACGTTGGTCGAGTCGCAGGCCAGCGCCAGAACGCCCTCGCGCCCGACCGCCTCAAGCCGGGTGAGATCGTAAGGGTCGCCCAGCTGGGGATCGGGATCGAGCTTGAAATCGCCCGAGTGGACCACCGTGCCGTGTGGCGTGCGGATTGCCAGCATGGAGGCTTCGGGGATCGAATGGGTGATCGGCAGAAACTCGACCTCGAACTGCCCAGCACGCACGCGCTCACCCAAGCCGACCTCACGCACGAGGCGCGTATCGAGCCCCGCCTCATCGAGCTTGCGCCGCACCAGTTCTGCGGTGAAGCGGCGGGCATAGATCGGCTTGGCAAAGGCGTCCCAGACATGGGCGATGCCGCCGATGTGGTCCTCGTGGGCGTGGGTCAGAAACAGCGCATCGAAGCGCTCGCCCTGCTCGCGGATGAACGAGAGATCGGGCAGCACCAACTCGACCCCGGGCGCGGTCTCCATGTCGCCAAAACCGAGGCCACAGTCGACCATGATCCAACGTCCGGCCTCCTCGGAGCCGAGACCATAGAGATAACAGTTCATGCCGATCTCGCCTGCGCCGCCAAGGGGGGCATAGATCAGTTCGTTGCGCGTATCAGCTTTCATGCAGGCTCATCTTGTTATGGCGGTGGATCATCACCAGGCCGCGGGTGGTCAGGTCCTGGTCCACCGTCTCGATCAACGGGCTGCCGCGCGCAAACAGCGGCGCAAGCCCGCCCGTGGCAATCACAGTCATGGCGCGGTCGCGCTCGGCGGATATGCGGGTGCACACCCCCTCGATCAACCCGACATAGCCCCAATAGATCCCCGATTGCATGCACTGCACCGTGTTGGTGCCGACCACACGCTGGGGCACGCTCACATCGATATGGGGTAGATGGGCGGCAGCGCCATGCAAGGCTTCGAGCGAGAGATTGATGCCCGGCGCGATCGCGCCTCCCACATAGGCGCCGTCGCGGTCGATCACATCGAAGGTGGTCGCCGTGCCGAAATCGACCACGATCAGATCGCCGCCGTAATCGGTGTAGGCCGCCACCGTGTTGACCAGGCGGTCGGCACCAACCTCGGCAGGGTTGTCGACACGCACCTCGACGGGCAGCGCACAGCCCTCCTTGCCGACGACCAGCGGACGGGTGTCGAAATAGCGATCACACAGCACCCGCAGATTGAACAGCGTCGCAGGCGCAACATTGGAGATCACCACCTCGGCGATCTCGGCGATGGTGAAGCCCTGGTGGCGCATCAGTTGGTCGAGCCAGACAAAGTATTGATCGGCTGTGCGCACACTCTCGGTATTACAGCGCCAGCGCGCGCGGGGGGTGCCATCGCTATCGTGCAGCGCAAAGACGGTGTTGGTATTGCCGACATCGATGGCCAGAAGCATGGGCTCTCAATCCGGGAAGAACAGATCGGCGGCGGGGATGCGCTGCCGCCCTTGGGCTGTGTGTAGGACGAGAGCGCCGTCGGCGTCCACATCCTCGTAGGTGCCGCTCAGGGTGGTGTGGGGGGTGCGGGCTTGGATGCGCTGGCCAAGCCCCGAGGCACGGGCAAGCCAGGCCGCGCGCAGTGGCTCGAACCCGGCGCGGGCGTGCAGGCGCTGCCAGTGGTCAAGACGTGCGGCAAGGCGCTCCAGCGCAGCCTGGGGGGTGGGCGGTGCGGCGCCCTCGGCCACGAGCGAGGTGGGGGCGATGGCCGCCCCGGGCGCACGCGGGGGGTGGGCTGCGAGATTGAGACCGATGCCGATGGCAAGCCAATCGAGCCGGCTGCCACGCCCGCTGCTCTCCAGCAGCACGCCCGCCACCTTGCGCCCATTAAGCAGGGCGTCATTGGGCCACTTGAGGCTGACACGCGCCTCAGGGGCCAGCGCCGCCAGGATATCGGCCACCGCCAGACAAGCGGCAAAGGAAAGCTGGGCGCCTTGGTG
>JBCDHK010000321.1:0-4668 GCA_038750185.1 Pseudomonadota bacterium | reverse complement strand
TCTGCCGCGGTTTGCGAGCCGCGCTTCTGTGCCAGAAGCGCTTCAAATCGCTCTAGAGCGATTTCCAACCAGCCTGCATAGATTGGTGGCTAAGAAATTGCGGCAAAACTGAACGATAGAGCATGGCAAGAGCCTCATGCGCCCAGGCGCGGCCCATTGGGCTGGGCTGGTAAGCCATACCACGAGGCACACCGGGTTCTTGACAAGAACGCTCAGGATTGGTCCTGTGCGCGGTGCTGGCCCACGCCACCCACGCCCCGGACACTCTCCCGCCAGGAAGCCCGCCCCAGCGCCGACGAACGAAACCCACGGAGGCAGGTATGGCAGGCAACAAGGCAAGGGCGCCCAGACGCGCCCAGGCGCATAAGGTTGTGTGGAGGGGCGCACTGTCGCTCGGATTAATGGGCGGATTAATGGGCGGCCTGAGCACCACCGCCTCGGCCCAGGAGAGCGACAGCACCGTCGTCGAACTACCCCCGATCACCGTCTTCGGCGGCGCGCGCGACCAGCGCAATCTGCTCGACACCCCCAACGCCGTCGGCGTGGTCAGCCCAGACGACGTTATCCGCCGCCAGCCCTCCACCTACCAGGAACTGCTCGCCGATCAGCCAGGCGTCACCATCGAAGGTGGCCCGCGCGCCATCTCCCAAGAGCCCAACATCCGCGGCTTCTCCGATGATCAGGTGATCATCCGCGTCGATGGCGCGCGCCAGAACTTTCGCCTTGCCCACCGCGGGCGCTTTTTCACCGATCCCGCGATCCTCAAGCAGGTCGAGGTGCTGCGCGGGGGCGCCTCGACGCTGTTTGGCTCGGGCGCGATCGGTGGGGTGATCTTCCTCGACACCAAAGACGCGGCCGATGTGGTCGCCCCGGGCGAGACCTGGGGGGGCGAGGTCAAGCTCGGCTTCAACACCCAAGGCAGCGAACTGCTGACCGCAGGCACGGCGGCTGTGCAGATCGACAGCTTTGACGCGCTCGCCTTCTTCGCCGGGCGCACGATGTTCGACGATCTCGAAGACGGCGAGGGCGATGTGATCCTCGGCTCCGACATCGACAGCCAGAACGGCCTGCTCAAGCTCGGCTTTGAGCCAAGCGATGCGCTGCGCCTTGAAGGCAGCTACCAGATCTACCGCGACAGCGGCGAAACCCCGCCCAACGCCAACGTCCAAGGCACCACCGGCCCGGGCGGCAACCTGGTCGAGCGCGATCTCACCTATCAGACCGCGCGCCTGGAGCTGGACTTCGATCCCGCGGACAACGACCTGATCGATCTCTCGGCGCTGGTCTACTATAACGACGTCGATGTCGAGGAGGACCGGCTCTTCGACGGGCGCTTCGATGAGACCGATTTCGACACCCTGGGCTTTGAGGCAACCAACATCACCCGCCTCGATGCCGGGCTGCCGATCTCACTCTCCTATGGCATCGAGATCTTCCAGGACACCCAAGAAGCCCGCCGCGACGGCGCCCCGCGCGTCCAGGCCCCCGATGCCAAGCGCCGCTTTTATGCGGGCTTTCTCCAAGCCGATATTGGGCTCAGCGATACCCTGACCGTCACCCCTGGCATCCGTTATGATTTCTTCCAGTTGCGCCCCGACAGCAGCACCTTCTCCGATCGCAGCGCAGGCCAGCCCTCGCCGCGCCTGGCGCTCAACTGGCGCCCGACCGAGGAATTGCAGTTCTTCGCCAGCGCCTCGCGGTCGTTCCGCGCGCCGACCCTGACCGAGCTTTACGTCGATGGCGTGCACTTCGTCACGCCGGGCTTTCCCCTTGGGCGCGGCCCGGGCGCGCCGGTGTTCACCGGCATCAACCAGTTTGTGCCCACCCCCGATCTGGAGCCCGAACGCGCAACCCAGTTCGAGATCGGCGCGCGCTATCGCGGTGGCGATGTGGTGTTTGCTGGTGACAGCTTGCTGGTCACGGGCAATGTCTATTACGCGCTGGTCGACGACTTCATCGACACCAATGTCGTGTTCATCGATGATGCGACTGCCACCTTCAACCCGATCACGCGCCAGTTGGAGATCGGCGGCACCACCACCAACCGCAACGTCGATGCCAAGCTGTTTGGCTTTGAGGGGTCGCTGTCCTACGATACCGAGGATGTGTTTGCGGGGTTGAGCATCACCATTCCGCGTGGCTCCCAGCGCAATGGCGGCGGCGAGTTGGGCGCGATCCCACAGGACCGCATCGTGGTGACGGCAGGTATTCGCCCGCTGGCCGATGTGGAGATCGGTGCGCGCGGCACCTTTGCCGGGGGCATCAACGCCGAGGACGTGCCCGCGGACGGCCTCACCACGCCGGGCTATGCGGTGTTCGATCTGTTCGCCAACTGGCAGCCGAGCAGCGGCCCGCTGGCGGGCGCGGTGTTTTCGGCTGGGGTCGACAACATCACCGACCGGCGCTATCGGGTGCACCCCAACGGGCTCAACAGCGTAGGGATCGCTGGCAAGGTCTCGGTGAACGTGCCGTTCTAAAGGCTCCCCGATCCGATTGCATCGGCTCGCGTGCCCCAAGATGCTGCTTTGTCGCGATGTCTGACCCGCGCAGGCCATAGCCCGGTCTGCTCAGGCAATGCCTTGACGCCTCCGCTGCCGCACCCCATGGAAGCGGCAGTTTCCAGGGAGGTACAGCCCCATGCCAGAGACCCGGTCCGAGCCCGCCCAACCTGAGCCCAAGGGATCGCTCACCCGCGTACGCCGCGCGCTGGCGCTGGTGCGCGGTGCGCTCGATCTGCCGGTGGCGGTCAGGCTTTGGGACGGCTCGGTCGAGCCTCTGGGGGCCGGGCAGGTCCGCGCCACGCTCTGCCTCAATGCGCCTGGCGTGGTGCCGTCTCTCTTGCGCTATCCCAGCCTCGACCGCCTGATCCGACACTATGCCCAAGGCCGCATCGATCTGGAAGGTGGCACGCTGCTCGATGTCGCGGGCCCGCTCGCGCTCGATCGTGAGGCGCGCCGCCGCCTCAAGGCGCTGCGCTGGCCGCTCTTGCGCACCCTGGCGCCGCTGGCCCTCGCGCGGGGCGAGCCCATCGAGCCCGCGCGCGCCTTTGAAGGCGATGCCGAGGGCCAATCCCGCCGCCAGGGCGACAACCGGCGCTTTATCGGCTTTCACTATGACGTGGGCAACGACTTCTACGCCCTGTTTCTCGATCCGCAGATGCAATACTCCTGCGCCTACTTCCCGGACGAGAGCACCGATCTGGCCACAGCCCAACACGCCAAGCTCGACATGATCTGCCGCAAGCTGCGCCTCAGGCCCGGTGAGCGCTTTCTCGATATCGGCTGCGGCTGGGGCGGCTTGCTGCGCCATGCCGTGCGCCACTACGGCGTGGTGGGCCACGGCGTGACGCTCTCCGAGGAGCAGCGCTCGCTGGCCCTGGCGCGCGCAGAGGCCGAGGGGCTCTCGGACCGGATCACCATCGAACTTTGCGACTATGCCTCGCTTGAAGGCCGCTTCGATAAGATCGCCTCCGTCGGCATGGCTGAGCACGTCGGCCTCGCCAATCTGCCGGCGTATTTCGCCAAGATGCGCGCGCTCCTGGCCGAGGACGGGCTCTTCCTCAACCACGCCATCACGCGGCGCGCCAAACGCGGGCGCGGGTGGCGGCGGGCGCGGTTTTCCGCCCGCCCCGAGCAGCGCGCATTGCAACGCTATATCTTTCCAGGCGGCGAGCTTGACGACATCGGCGCCACGGTCGCGGCCATGGAGCGCGCGGGTTTTGAGGTCCATGACGTTGAGGGCTGGCGCCGCCACTACGAGCGCACCACGCGCGAATGGTGTGAGCGCCTGACCACCCGGCGCGCCGAGGCCGAGGCCCTGGTCGGCCCCGAAGCCTACCGGCTTTGGGTCGCCTATCTGGCCGGGTGTTCGCTGGCCTTCAGGCGCGGCTCGGCGCGCATCTTCCAAACCGTGGCCTCGCATTCGGCCCGCGGCACGCCGCCCCTGCCGCCAACCCGCGCCGATCTCTACAGGTGAGGCCGCCTCGCGCCCTCGCCTGCCCTGGAGCGGGTGATACGGTGGCCTCCAGTCCGATAAAAACGCCGAAGCGGTGCCCACAGCCCTGTGAAAACGCCAACTTGATCGTGTCCAGCCGCAAGGGCGCACGCCAGCCCTCTTCCAATTCGCGCGTGGCCATGACATGACCCGCTCCAACCCAGGGCAGAGGAGGCGCATATGGACATTCGGCAGGCTCTCACCTTCGACGACGTCCTCCTGGTGCCGGCAGCCTCCGAAGTGCTGCCCGCCAATGCCGACACCCGCACCCGCCTCACCGCCGAGATCGAGCTCAACATCCCGCTGCTCTCCTCGGCCATGGACACCGTCACCGAGACCGAGATGGCCATCGCCATGGCCCAGGCGGGGGGGATGGGTGTCATTCACCGCAATCTGGGCATGGAGGAACAGGCCGAACAGGTGCGCCGGGTCAAACGCTTTGAATCTGGCGTGGTCTACGATCCGGTGACACTCAGGCCCGATCAGACGCTTGCCGATGCTTGGGCCGCGCAAAAGAGCCACGCCATTACCGGCTTTCCGGTGGTCGATGGGGCGGGGCGCCTCGTCGGCATCCTGACCAACCGCGACATGCGCTTTGCCGAGAACCCTGAGACGCCGGTCTCGGCGCTGATGACTGCCGAGCGCCTGGCTACGGTGCGCGAGCCGGTCGATCTG